>CAJAFH010000001.1 GCA_903939005.1 uncultured Actinomycetes bacterium
CGCACTGAAATCTCGAGCTATATCGCTTTGCGGAGACTCTGCTAAACCAGTTACTTCATAACTATCTTCAACTCGACCAGTATCTGGCGCAAATAGCGGACTCTGATCATCAGCTGGCCAAGTAACTGGGAAGATGAATGTTTCGCGGCCTAAGTTTCGGTAATAGCCACCGAATGACCACTTTACATTTCCGCCATCATAGAAACCACCTCGTGGGCGCGAAGCGAGTGCTACGCCCCACCAAGTACCGTCTTTAAGTTCAACCATATCGGCATGGCCCACATTGTGAACCGGGTATTCACGAGCCAAATGCTTATGAGTAAGAATCGGATTCCGTTGGCTGGAAACATATGGACCTAATACGTTTTTGCTTCGGGCAATTGATGTGGTGTGGAAATGTAAAGTGCCACCTTCGGCAATTAGTAAGTAATACCAGCCATTGCGTTTATACATGCGCGGCCCCTCAGGAAAGATTCCACCAGTGCCATTCCAAAGCGTATGTTTCTCGCCAACTAATTCAAAAGTCTCTAAGTTAATTTCACTGATCCAGATTTCGGCATCGTTTTCAATTCGAGGGTTTGAACTATCTCTATTCGCCAAGAAATAGGCTTTATCGCCATCGAAGAAAAGCGAGCTATCGATGCCGTAAGCATCTTCAATAAAGTGGCATTTACTCCAAGGCCCATTGATATCTGTTGCAGTTACAACAAAGTGATAATCAGAGCCTGGCCATTGGCGCTTTATCCGAGTTGAAGTTATGTAGAAAACGCCCTTGTGATGTCGAATGGTTGCTGCCTGAACACCACCTGATGGAGCAACATCAGATAAATCAAGGCCTTGATCTGCGCGATCAATGGCATTTCCAATCTGTCGCCAATTAACTAGGTCTTTTGAATGCCAAATTGGAATTGCCGGGAAGTATTCAAAGCTTGAATTAACTATATAGAAATCATCTTCAACTCGAATAATTGAAGGATCCGGATAGAAGCCAGGCAGGATTGGGTTTTGGGCAAGGCTCACAAAAGTATTATCTCTTGAAATCAAACCAAGTGGGGCGGGTCGGGCTCGAACCGACGACGACAGAATTATGAGTTCTGGGCTCTAACCAACTGAGCTACCGCCCCTTGCGGGCATAGTCGAACTTTACTGCACTCAGAGTCCAGCCTGAACTAGCCAAAACTACTTTTCTGAGGAAACGAGCCAAGCACGGTTCTGATCAAATGAATACTTAGCGATAGATCCCACAGGAACGATCTCTTCATAGACCGGATTAGAAACGACTGCGATCAGGTCACCTGATTGAGTCTCTATTGTGTATTCAACATGTTCGCCGTAGAAAACAACCTGAGAAACTTTACCTTCGGCAAATCCATCAGCAGCAACAGTTGATGCTGATTTCTCCACCTTGATTGACTCTGGACGAACCAGAAGCAGTGCAGATGTTGAGTTGATTGCATCTGCCGAAGCACCGACTTCAATCTCTTTGCCGTTTAACGTTACTTGAGCGCGGCC
>CAJAFH010000002.1 GCA_903939005.1 uncultured Actinomycetes bacterium
CATTTTGCAATTTTCCAGGAAGGTAATTTTGCGGTGGCAGAATAAATCGGCAGAAACTTGCCCGCAAATTGTGCGACTGCATCATCAACATCGCTGCCATCGGGCACCATCTCGTAATCCGGATGTGTTAGTTGACGCTTGCCGTTAAAAACGCCGATCTTGCCCGCAAATAAACCTTGTCGACCTGGCTTTAACTCTTTCTCACGCCAAGCTTGATTAAAGAAAGTTAGCGAGAGCTTGGCGCTGCCATCGGTAACTATTACTTCGAGAATTCCACCTTTTCGGCCGCGCATTGGCCGATTACTAGCAGAGAGAACTTCAGCCAAAATCGTGACCTCATCGCCTGCATTTAACAGCGCGATATCGGTCAGCTCGCCGCGCACCACATAGCGACGCGGATAATGGCGCAACAGATCATCGATGCTTACGATTCCAAAATTATCGGTCAGGACTTTAGCGGTGCGATCTCCAATCACATCTCGCGCTTTATTCTCTAGTCCGGCCACGCCGACATTCTCTCGTGAAAGCTATGAATTCGCGCTGCTTAAAGCCTTCATTTCGATAGTGGCGTCATGTTCGTGCCACCCAGAGTGGGTAATCACAATCAGCACCCGATCACTTAGGTGTGCGCGTATTGAAATTTCAATGCGGTGAGCTAGTTCCTGATCTAAGTGTTCAGTTGGTTCATCAAGGATTACAACTTCGGCGCCGCTTAACAGTGCTCGCGCAACTGAAAGTCGCTTGGCTTCGCCGCCCGAAAGAGCTCGACCGAATTCACCAATTTGCGTATCTAAGCCATTGGGTAGTTCGCCGATTAACTCAGTGAGTTCAACCATTGCCAAAACTTTGAACAATTCATCATCGCTGCAATCTGGGTTCGCGATCAATAGATTCTCTCGAACAGTTGTGTTGAAAATATGAGAGCGCTGCACCGTGCCGACTATGTGACCCGTAAGTTCCCTCTGACTATCAAGCTCAGTGCCATTAGCAATTAAGTTGCCGCGGAAAGGCAAGAGCCCCAATAGCCCCATCGCCAAGGTCGACTTACCGCTGCCACTGCGGCCACGGATCACCAAGAGTTCACCGCGTTTTACTTTAAAGGAAACTGGCTTCATGAATTCTTTACCCCAGGCGACCTGTAAGTCTTCAGCCACCAGTTCAGTAATCGCCGAAATTTTCTCAACTCGTTCTGGTTCCGTTGAGGTATTACTTGCTAAGGCACTTACTGATGCAGCCGAGGCCGTTAATTTTCCAGCAGCGAATAAGTTTGGATACCAAGCGGTTACGGCTTCGAAGAGGACTAAGGGCAGGAAGATCAACATCGCAACCTGAACTGCAGGGATATATTCATTCTGACGCAAGTTAAAAGCCAATATAACTAGCGCTACCAAAGTTGAACCGATGGTTACGGAAGTTAAGTAGCTTAAGCGACCACTCTTGGCAATTAGTTTCTGCTCAGTCTCTGAAATCTCATTGGCTAGGCCTAAAGAGTGCTGCTCGATTTC
>CAJAFH010000003.1 GCA_903939005.1 uncultured Actinomycetes bacterium
AAATCACTGACCCCTGCGCAGCGTGCTGTTTTAGTTCTTACTTACGAAGAAGGCTATGCCATTAAAGAAATCGCACGCTCACTTCAGATACCGATGGGCACAGCTGCATCGCATCTTGCCCGCGGCAGGTTAGCGGTTGCCAGTTTTATTCAAGGAACCAAAGAAATTTCAGCTCCAGTGAATAAAAACCGAGAAGAACTGACGGTAGAAGATATAGAGGATGCTGAGTTAGTAGAAGAGAAAGGGGGCGACAAATGAGAGAGATCGACGATGAAATAAAGCGCGAGTTCGAAAGACTCGGTATCAATTTGGTTTCAAATGAAAATCTGGCTGAACTCGTAATACTCAAAGCGAATCAACGTCGCCGCCGCGACTGGCAACTGACCGCACTTGGTTTCCTGGCTACCATCACTTTGGGCCTTGGTCTCTATATTGCTTTTTCTTCGGGCTCGACTACATCGGCTAACGGACAAAGCGTGATTGAAAGCGTTGGAGCTAGTTCTGATCAAGCACGCGTGATTATTCTGGATTTAAAGGGTGATGGGAAGAATCCAATTACGTACTCGACTAACGTGAAGCTAGAACCTGGCCAATTTCTCGAATCGGTAACTGAAATTCCGGAATTCGCGAAGGGGTTAGCTGGAACGTTAACTGTGGTTCCGGCTGGTGCGGATGAATCAAATAGCCAAATTGGCCGCTTTGATCTTGGTTACGGCACTCATATCAACGAGTTTGGTGCATTCAGTGGCAACCTAACTCTGAATTACCTTCTGTCGGATCCAAATTTCCAGGGGCGCGTTAGAATTATCATCGGAATCAAATAATCTCTTAATCTCAACTGCATAAATCTTGACTGCAACAGCGGTGATACTGATAACGGCTAATGGGGGAGTTTGTAATGGGGTCTATCAAAAAGAGCATTTGGATTTCGGTGTTAGCGCTTGTAGCTTCGATTACCTTCCAGCCCATTGCTGCTCAAGCTGCCGATATCTGCGTGCCCGATAAAATTGAGATCAACAAGTTTTCCATTCACCCGGGACAATCGATGGGTCTATTACTTAACGGGCAAGCACTTACGGCGCCATGTACTACGACCGATCCGGGCATAGCTAGTTTCATCTATGGAGATCGCGATGACCTAGTAGGTGAATCTGTAACAGTAACTGATTTTAATTCTTGGAAGTGGAAAGACTTCACATACGAATATGTAGTTTCACTCTTTAAAGATGCCGGTAAAGAACAAAAAATTGATGCCCAGAAAGTTCTATCTTTTCATTTCTACCGCATAGTGGACGGAACAGCAGATTTAAGTAATCCGCTAGCAACTCTTGGAATTGTCCTTGATCCAACTACGGCCGGACCTTGTCATCCAGATCTAGTTGAACAATCATCAGATTTTGTCTCACCCAAACAAGGTTCAATTGAAATTCTAAATGGAGTCAAAACACTTGCGCCTTGCTCCGAGTTTGATCCGGGCTGGGTTGGCCTCGGATATATAGCACCTGGTTCAAATTCAGTTTCAATTAGCCAGCTCTATTTTGACCAATGGACATGGGGCGGTGAAGTTACCTACAAATATATTATTGATTTGTTTACAATGGCTAATGTTGACACAACGAAATTTGAAAAAGATTCAATGTTAGAACTGCGCTTTTTCCGTGGGGGCGACCCTAAAGTTTACCCAGCGGATTTATCTGCCTATACGCTCGTGTACACATTGAAATTGCAGCCACCAACTGCTGCAGAAATTGCTGCCGAGAAAGCCGCTGCCGATAAGAAAATTGCAGATGAGAAAGCAGCTGCAGATAAGTTAATCGCCGATGAGAAAGCTGCCGCCGATAAGGTGATTGCGGACAAAGCTGCGGCGGACAAAGCAGCTGCAGATAAGGCTGCGGCCGCAGCTAAAGCCGCAGCAGCAAAGAAATCAACGATCACATGCGTGAAGGGAAAGTTAACTAAAAAGGTTACTGCGGTCAAACCCGTATGCCCCAAAGGTTATAAAAAGAAGTAGCTGGTACCTAAGCGCCGGTGTAGTACTTAGCGATCTCAGTGAGGGACTGATCTAAGATCTCAAGACCTAGCTTCGCATCTTCAACGGAAATATTGCACGGTGGGCATAAATGAATGCGGTTGAAGTTGTTAAATGGCATCAAGCCATTCTTCTTACAGGCTGCAACTAACTCGTTCATCGCAGCACT
>CAJAFH010000004.1 GCA_903939005.1 uncultured Actinomycetes bacterium
GCTTGAAGAGTTTGGTAGCGCGAGAGGTTTGCAAACTTAACGTTTGAACCATCGGCGAAGCGATAATCAAAAGCTGGATTAACTGGAATTTGGGTTAAGACATCTTCCATTAGAGCACCAGTTTTTAGAAAGAAGTCACGGTAAACCGCCGGCAGAGTTAGCAGCGATGGACCAGTATCAAAGGCATAGCGACCAATCCATTCGGTGCGACATTTACCACCGACAAAGTTTGCCGCTTCAAAGATTTCAACTTGATGGCCAGCTTTAGCAATTCGCGCCGCGGCACTCATGCCACCAATGCCAGCACCAATCACAACTACCTTGCTCATAACGTGCGACCCTTCCATTGCACTTTCCCGCGGGCGCTCCAGGAGTAAATAATTAAGTAAATCAACAGCAAGGTTGAAATCGGATGCAAGAAAGCATCTAGAAATCGGCCACGTGAAGCGCGAGCCGCGATGATTCGTGAAATTATCACAAACTCCAATGCGTAAACGCCAGCGGAAAAGCCACCGATCGCTGCCAACAGCGGAAGAATTCCAGTTAGAAATAAGAAAGCAATCGCAATGAACGAACCGAATTTAGATCCGAAAGCTGCCCAGAGAGATTTTCCGTATCCAGCCTTAACTTCGGCCCACGAGTTATACATATGGCAGGTTGCAATATGTGAACCTTCAGCAACGCAGCCTTTAGATCCATTTCGTAATAATGCGCGCGCCAGTTCTAGATCATCTAAGACAGCGCTCTTTGATACTGAATATCCAGAGACCGCACTAAGTGCACTTTCACGTACCGCAAAAAATTGTCCATTTGCTACCGCAAGTGATGGCTTACCTGATTTCTCGGCGATCCGAAGTGGCACTGTCGATAACCAGGACCATTGAAGTAGCGGTTGAATCATTCGTTCGCCGAAAGATTTCGCGATCTGTTTAGGATATGGCGAGACGTAATCTAGGTTCCTATCAATCAGCAAATTTATAGTCGCACAAATGGCTTTTGGTAATAAGCGCACATCAGCATCAATATTTACGATGTAGTCAGCTTTGACTTTAGACCGTAATTGCTCGAGCGCCCAAGGCTTTCCAAGCCAACCATCAGGTAGCTGTTGGCCACTTGTCACGGAAAATCGTTTATCACCTAAAGTTTCGCGCTTTAGCAGTTCAAGTGTTTCATCTTCTGAATTGTCATCTAGAAAATAGAACTTGAGATCAGAGATTCCGGTTTGAGCTTTAAGTGACTCAACAAATTCAATGATGTTAACCGCCTCATTACGAACTGGAAGCAGCACTGCAACGGATGCCGATAAGTCTCGGCCATTGCGGGGGATACGAATTGATTGGGCATTTATAAAGGTCAGCAAAAACATTGCTAACGTTAAAAAAAGAGAAACATTTAACATATTAAATATTTATGGACGACCGAGCCAGCGGGCAAATACATATGGAGCTAGCGCCAAGGTATAGAAAAATCCACCAAAGAGCGCAACGCCTGGACGGTCGAAGAAGAATAGGTTTGAGACAATTCCGCCAAACCAGCTCCACGCTAAGAAAACATCAGATGCTAGAAGTGAGGAACCGTATTTACGTTGTTCTTTAGGTAGTGAGAAATTAAGAATTGCCATTAACGTGATTCCGGCTAGTAACCAGCCAAACA
>CAJAFH010000005.1 GCA_903939005.1 uncultured Actinomycetes bacterium
AATCATGGACATGCCAACGATGATTGAGATCTTGGCTAATTCGGCTGGCTGAATTTGGAATCCACCGGGAAGTGCGATCCAAGCTTGCGCGCCATTTACTTCCGAACCTAAGCCTGGGATCAATACAAAGCCCAGACCTAAGACACCTAAAGCCCAAACAATTGGCGTGTATGCACGAAGTAACCGGTAATCAATCAAAGTAGTGCCCCATGCCAATGCGCAACCAATTGCAATATTAATTACGTGGCGCTTTAGGTAGTACTCCGGGTCTAAACCATTTGCGGCATACCAATCACGGGTTGCTGCATAAACCAGCAAAGTTCCGATAAATAAGAGAGCTGCAACTGCGGCGGTGAGAATTGGATCAAAGCCGCGGAAAAATGAACGATTCTTGTTGTAGTTAAAGCGCGGAGTAACCAGGCTCATTGCTTGGCTCCAATCGCTTTAACTTTAGTGGCAGGTGAAATCTTAGGCAGCGTTGTCGGTAAACCATTAGGGAAAATCGCATTTTCTGGAACAACTTTCCTATTTACCACCCCAAAAATCGCCTCGTAGATTTTGCGAACTCCAACTCCAGAGCTAGATGCGCCATACCCGCCTTGGCTAACCATCATGACAACTGCATATTGCGGATTCTTTGATGGCGCAAAAGAGGCAAACCAAGAAGTGTCATCTTTGGCGGATCCATTTGGATTGCGACCAAATACTTGTGCAGTTCCGGTTTTTCCACTTACCTCAATTGGCAATCCAGCAAAAGCACCGGCACCAGTTCCGCTGACCACTACTTCTCGTAGCGCTCCTTGTAAAAACTTAATTGTCTTTGGGGTTGCCGCAATGGTTCCGGTCTTTACTGGATCAATTGACTTTAGAACTGTTCCGTCGGTTTTAACAATTGCGCGACCAATACTTGGCTGCCACAAAGTTCCGCCATTAGCGATTGCGGCGTACATCTGCGTTAACTTCAGTGGGGTAACCAAAGTGTCACCTTGACCAATTGAAAAGTTAACTGCGTCTCCGGCACGTACTTTGTTGCCATCAAGGCAATTCTCTTTAGCTAGCAATAAGAGGAACTGAGTTTGCTGGGACTTAGCCGCTTTCTCACGATAGTTGCAGTAGAAATCTTTATTGGCGTCATACCAACTTTGTTTCCAAGCTCTATCAGGCAAGCGGCCGGCAGATTCGGAAGGTAGATCAACGCCGGTTTTCTGATTGATCTGGAAACCATCGGCTGCCTTAAAGAAGTAATCTTTAGGGTTTTTGATCGGAGATAAGCCACCGTCACGTAGCCACTCATCAAAGGAGATCTGATACCAAACCGTGTCACACGATATAGCAAGCAATTTCTTAAGGGATGAGGTGCTCTGGGCTTTGCTTTCGAAGTTATTAAAAACTCGGGTTCCGACTTTTACATTTGCCGGACAGGAATATGACTTTGTTAGGTCATATCCAGCATTGGCCGATGCCATGATTGAAACAACTTTAAATGTTGAAGCTGGCGCAAAGCGACCTTGGATTGGTCTAGAAAGTGCTGGCACACCATTGGTTTCGCTAAAGAGAGCTTCGGCTTGTTTAACAGTTAAGCCTTTTTCCCACATATTTGGGTCATAAGTTGGATATGAAGCCATTGCAATAATGCGCCCAGTCTTTATATCCATGACAACCGCGGCACCAGAATCTGCGCGAAACCCACTAGCTCTAGAGCGAGCAACTGCATCAGCTAGCGCCTTTTCGGCAGCAGCTTGTACTCGAACATCAAGGCTAGTTACCAAGTGATCTCCGGGGACAGAATTAGTATTTTGCCCTTCGCTGGTAATAGCTTCTTTGCGATCAACAATTACCGTTCTAATTCCCGGAATACCGCGCAGATAAGAATCGTATTGAATCTCTAATCCACTCTTACCGATTGATTCGCTGCGATAGTAAGTCTTGCCATTAACGCCAGCTAAGTCAGCATCAGTCAGCGGGCCGACATAACCTAAAACATGAGCAGCATTTACATCAACAGTGCCTGGGTAATTTCGAATCGCAATCGGCGTTGCATCTACCCCAGGAAATTCGTCTGGTCGCTCTACGACTTGTAGTGCAACATCAGCACTTGCCTCTTTAGTTATCGGAATAGGTTGATAGCGAGTACCTGTCCAGCAACCAGCGCGACTGCCAACTTTTAGCTCACCGCACAAACGTGTTTTTTGGTAAACATCTTGGTACTGCAGCTTCAATAACTTGGCTAACTTTTTAAGGACTGCGACGCCTTTATCTGGCTGCTTATCAAGTGCTAATCGGTCGATGGTTACCGCTAAACCAGTGCGATTAAGGGCTAATGGCACGCCTGAGGAATCTACGATTAAGCCGCGGGTTGCCGGGAAAATAGTGTCACGGCTTTGAATACTAAGTGCCGCTTCGCGATATTTAGGCCCAGCTGCGACTTGCAAATAAAAAAGTCGACCAAAGAGGGCCATCAATAAAGAAATAATCATGATTTGAATAACGAGCATGCTTAATCGAGTGCGTTGATTCATATCCGCATCCGACTATCAAAAGCTAAATCATGTAACCAAGCAACAGCTGGCAATAATAGTGTTGTG
>CAJAFH010000006.1 GCA_903939005.1 uncultured Actinomycetes bacterium
AGTGTGGTCTTTCCATGGTCAATGTGACCGATGGTTCCAATGTTTACGTGCGGCTTTGTGCGCTCGAACTTGGCCTTTGCCATTTTGGTTCCTCTTTCTTTTCTAGTGCTTAGTTATTAGGGGGTTTTGTGCTTTATTAGGGAGTTTTATTCGCCGCGAACTTTCGCAATGATTTCCTTCGCTACGTTGCCTGGTACTTCTGCATACGAATCGAATTCCATCGAATAGCTCGCGCGACCTTGTGTTCTGGAGCGAAGATCTCCGACATAGCCGAACATCTCCGACAACGGAACTAGCGCCCTAACAACGCGGGCACCTGACCGCTCATCCATGGCCTGAATTTGGCCACGACGACTGTTTAGATCGCCGATGACATCACCCATGAAGTCTTCAGGGGTAACAACTTCGACTCTCATTACTGGTTCGAGAATTGCAGGATCAGCAAGTTTTGCTGCTTCCTTAAATGCTGCGATACCAGCCACCTTGAATGCGAGCTCCGATGAGTCAACATCGTGATACGCGCCGTCAAGAAGAGTTACTCGTACATCTGTTAGTGGATAACCAGCTAACGGACCTGCTGACATTGCCTCTTGGCAACCAGCATCAACTGAAGGGATGTACTCGCGAGGAACGCGACCACCAGTGATCTTATTTACGAACTCGTAACCGCCTTCAACTTCACCAGTTGGAAGTGGCTCGATTGCGATTTGAATCTTTGCGAACTGACCTGAACCACCGGTCTGCTTCTTGTGTGTGTAATCGTGACGCGCAACTGGCTTGCGAAGTGTTTCGCGGTAAGCAACCTGAGGCTTACCAACATTTGCTTCAACCTTAAATTCGCGACGCATACGGTCAACGAGAATTTCAAGGTGAAGTTCACCCATACCAGCGATGATGGTCTGGCCAGTTTCTTCATCAGTCTTAACGTGGAAAGTTGGATCTTCTTCAGATAGACGCTGAATCGCAACGCCAAGTTTTTCTTGATCGCCCTTTGTCTTTGGTTCGATTGCAACCGAGATAACTGGAGCTGGGAAATCCATTGATTCAAGAATCACTGGCTTGGCTGGATCGCAGAGGGTTTCACCTGTGGTGGTGTCCTTTAGACCCATAACAGCAACGATCATTCCAGCACCAACATTGTCACGCTCTTCGCGCTTGTTAGCGTGCATCTGGTAGATCTTGCCGATACGTTCTTTGCGGTCTTTTGAAGAGTTAAGAATTGTTGAGCCGGTCTCAAGAACACCTGAGTAAACGCGAATAAAGGTTAGTTTTCCAAGGTGTGGATCGGTCATGATCTTGAAAGCAAGAGCTGAGAATGGCTCAGCGTTTTCAGGGTGACGCACAACTTCAACTGAAGCATCGTTCATATCGGTACCGATAATTGATTCAACATCTAGTGGGCTTGGCAAGTAGCGAACTACAGCGTCAAGCATTGGCTGAACACCCTTGTTCTTAAATGCTGAACCAGTTAGAACTGGAGTTAGCTTGGCCGCAAGTGTTGCGCGACGGATACCAGCAATAATTTCTGCTTCAGTTAGCTCTTCGCCAGCTAAATACTTTTCCATCACAGTGTCATCATTTTCAGCAAGAGTTTCGATCATTTCGTAACGAGCTTGCTTGCACTTCTCTAGCATGTCAGCAGCGATTTCTTCGATTGCGTAATCTTCGCCCTTTTGGGTTTCTCCGCGCCATGTAAGTGCCTTCATTGCAATTAGATCAACAACACCTAGGAAGTCGCCTTCAAGACCAATTGGAAGTTGTAGAACTAGAGCAACAGCATTTAGGCGATCTTTGATCATGCCAACGCACTTATCAAATGAAGCACCGGTGCGGTCTAACTTGTTAACAAAACAAATACGTGGAACTGAGTAACGATCTGCTTGACGCCAAACTGTTTCAGATTGTGGTTCAACACCTGCTACGCCATCGAATACTGCAACTGCGCCATCTAGAACACGAAGTGAACGCTCTACTTCAACTGTGAAGTCAACGTGGCCTGGTGTATCGATAATGTTAATTAGGTGCTTGTCCCACATACAAGTAGTTGCTGCAGAAGTAATAGTGATACCGCGCTCTTGCTCTTGTTCCATCCAGTCCATGGTGGCTGCACCTTCGTGCACTTCACCAATCTTGTAGTTGATACCGGTATAGAAAAGGATGCGCTCAGTAGTCGTGGTTTTGCCCGCGTCGATGTGAGCCATGATTCCGATATTGCGAACCGTAGCTAGATCGATCTTCTCTACTGTTGACGCTGTTGCCACTAGTTTTTCCTCTACTTCTTCTCTGATTGCTTTTGGTTGTAAATCTCTTGGTTTTAAGTACTAATTACCAGCGGTAATGAGCGAAAGCCTTGTTGGCCTCAGCCATTTTGTGAGTATCTTCGCGACGCTTTACAGCTGCGCCAAGACCATTGCTGGCATCGATTAATTCGTTCTGTAGACGTTCTGCCATTGACTTTTCGCGACGTGCGCGTGAGTAATCAATTAACCAACGAAGTGCAAGAGTTGTTGAACGGCCAGCTTTAACTTCAACTGGAACCTGGTAAGTAGCTCCACCAACGCGACGTGAACGTACTTCAACAGTTGGCTTGATATTTTCTAGTGCGCGCTTCAAAGTAATTAGTGGATCAACTTGTGTCTTTGTGCGGCAACCTTCTAGTGCATCGTAAACAATTGATTCAGCAGTTGAACGCTTGCCGTGTAGAAGAACGCGGTTGATTAGCGCAGTTACAACTGGTGAGTTGTAAACAGGATCTGCAACAACTGGTGACTTAACAACAGGACCTTTACGTGGCATTAGCTAGCCTTCTTCTCTCTCTTAGCACCGTAACGAGAACGTGATTGCTTACGGTTCTTAACACCTTGTGTATCGAGTGATCCACGAATAATTTTGTAACGAACACCTGGAAGATCTTTCACACGACCACCACGTACTAGAACAATTGAGTGCTCTTGTAAGTTATGACCTTCACCTGGAATGTATGCAGTAATTTCCATTCCGCTGGTGAGACGAACACGTGCCACTTTACGAAGCGCAGAGTTTGGCTTCTTAGGTGTTGTTGTATAAACACGTGTACATACACCGCGTCGCTGAGGTGAACCCTTTAGCGCAGGTGTGCTTGTCTTCGTAGTCTTATCTTCGCGACCACGTCGAACTAGCTGTTGAATCGTTGGCATGCTTCTCCATTCGTTACTGCTTTTATTCACGCTTAATCACCGACCCACGCGCTCGGGTGTGTTGCCCGATTCGCGCATGATTGCTAATAAATTTCTTTACCGGCAGTCTGTAATAAAGCTCTAAAAAAGAGCAGACGCGAAGGGTAACCCAGCGGGCTCATGCGAGGCAAATCGCCCTTTTACTCCTATTGC
>CAJAFH010000007.1 GCA_903939005.1 uncultured Actinomycetes bacterium
CTGTCCCAGAAGGTACGGAGACCCACTGACGGCCACAGGACGCCTATAAGGCGCTTGTGTGCGGAGAGTGGAACCGCTCTGGCTGTGCAGGGAAATAGTATCCGAACATCTGTTCGAAAGATACTTTAAGGGGCTGACAAAGCGTCTCGCGTGTCGCGGGGTTTACGCGGGCAGCAGGGGCGAAATTACTGCTGTTTAGCCGTTTCTTTAGGGTGCGACCGGCAAAGCGCTTTCCAGATCTCTTGCGGCTCATAGCCATCGCGCAAGGCTTCATCGACTGAGCGTGAGCCCAGTTCCGAGATCGCTATATCTTTACTAAAAGATGGTGCCCAATCGATACCGAAAGAAAGTTCGATTCGCTCGCGCAGGTCAGAAATGCGCATTTAAAAGAGCGTGCGCTCAACTAATAACGCAGCCTCATCAGCTGATTGTTGAGCAGTGATCGGTGCAAGAACTTGTGACTTTAACCAAGCAACTGCCAGTGATGTGCAGATTTCTAATTTAGTTACATCAAGGATCGCGGCATGAAATTCAAGCCAAAGCGGATGTTGACTATCGGTTAGCGCAAAAGCCAACGCTGTTGGATCACTTAACCGCATCATCTTGAGTGCTTCAGAGCTAGAAATCTCAAGTGAAAGTTCTTCGAGCACGGCAGCTGGTGCCCCAACTGATTGCATCAACTCACGTAACCGCTGTAATTCACTAGTTAGCAGCGCTAATACAACTGCACTTTTATCGCGATAGTGGTTATATAAAGTTGCGCGCGATACTTGTGATTCAACGGAAATATCAATCATGGTTGTTGCAGTTAAACCCTTTTGGGCAATTAATAATTTAGTAGTTTCTAAAATTGCTGATTCAGTACGACTATGAATTTTGCCCTGCCGTTGATATTTGGGGGCGTTATTAAGCGGCGTCAACAACGGTCAACTTGATTGCTTCGCGTGATGAAATATCGCGAGAAACATCTGAGATAACACTCGAAAGAGTTAGGCCAAGTGCGGTGCAGATTGCATTTAGAAGTTCTGAGGAAGCTTCTTTTTGACCGCGTTCAACTTCGGATAAATAACCAAGCGAGACTCGAGCATCGCGAGCAACATCGCGAAGAGTGCGACCTTGTGAAGTGCGAGCAACACGAAGAGATTGACCAACGCTGGTGCGTAGTAGAACGACCATGTGATTCCCCTTTCGCTCTCGTTTACAGTGTCTTAAGGATACGGGCAAATGCCGCAATTGCACCTGCAATTGTTGCGTTTCGAACAATTTCACGCGTGCCCGATAGTTCTAACTGCAAAGTTTGTGAAATTGGGCCGTCAATAGCTACCCATACGGTTCCGGCAGGAACGCCTTCGACTGGGCCAGGGCCAGCTACCCCAGTGGTTGAAATAGACCAAGTTGAGCCCATTAAATCCTTGATTCCATGGGCCATTGCCGCTGCAACCTCTTCGCTAACTGCGCCGAACTCAGAGATTAACTCCTCTGGTATCTGGAGTAGCGCACTTTTAATTTCATTTTGATAGGCAGTGACTGAGCCACGAAAAACTTGCGATGAACCTGGCAGCGAAGTCAAAGCTTGCGCTAATCCCCCACCAGTTAAAGATTCAGCGACAGCGATACTTTCACCGCGAGCAATTAGAGTTTCTAAAATATCAGCAAGACCGGCGAACTCTTCTTTCACTTCAGCGCCGATCGCACATAGTAAATTCCGGTGCCAATCGTTAACGCGATAGCGATATACATAAAGCCGTCGCGGAACCAGTAAAGTGATGACGAAAGTGGCATGACATAAAAGCCAACCCCAAACCCTTGGAAGGTAGCTTTTAATTTTCCGCCGCGATTAGCCGGAATGACGCCACGGTTAATTACCGCTAACCGGAAAAAAGTAATGAATATTTCGCGAGACAAAATTACAATCGTGATCCACCATGGCATTCGATCTAGAATTGAAAGCGAAATCATCGCTGTTGCAATCATGGCCTTATCGGCAACTGGATCTAGAAATTTACCCAGTTCGGTAACTGAATTGCGACTACGCGCTAACTTGCCATCTAGCACATCGGTCATGCCGATCAGGAAGAAAATCACCCAAGCAATCCATTGCCAAGTTTGATCATCGCCACCATTTTTAAAGATGGCATATGCGCCAAGCGGCAAGAAAGCAATGCGCGCAATAGTGAGCGAGTTAGGCAGATTTAATTCTTTGGCCATGAAATTAACCGATTGCCTCAGCGACTAGATCAGCGCCTAGTGAATCTACGACCACGCCCTTAACGTACTGGCCGACCTTAAATGAAGTTCCAATAAATGATGTAGTTCCATCTACTTCAGGACCCTGATGATCTGCGCGACCTTCTTGAAGTTCGGCATCTTCAATCAAAACGGTAACTTCTTCACCAATACGCGCTGCTGCTCGATCAGATACCCAGTTATCAGCCAGCGAGGAAAGGGTTTCAACGCGTTGTTTGATTACTTCTTCGGGCAATTTATCTGACAAATTAAGGGCTTCAGTATTGTCCTCATCGCTATAACCAAAAACGCCAATGGCATCGAGTTTGGCTTTGCTTAAGAATTCAACTAACTCATTGAAATCAGCTTCGGTTTCACCTGGGAATCCAACGATGAAGTTAGAGCGAATGCCCGCAGTTGGTGAGAGCGCGCGAATTTGCGAGATTAAATGTAAGAACTTTTCGTTATCGCCGAAACGACGCATACGACGTAGCACTGTTGCGCTACTGTGCTGGAAACTTAAATCAAAGTAATGCGAAACTTTCTCAGTTGCAATCATGGCCTGCAGTAGCGATGGGCGCATTTCAGCCGGCTGCAAGTAAGACAAACGAACTCGCTCGACACCTGGAATAGCTACTAGTTCAGGTAAGACTTTTTCCATCAAAGTTAAATCACCCAGATCTTTACCGTATGAAGTCGTGTTCTCGCTAACTAAGAAAAGCTCAGTTGCGCCACTTTCAGCTAACCAGTGGCCCTCGTCGATCACTTCAGTTGGGCGACGAGAAACAAATGCCCCACGGAAATATGGGATTGCGCAGAAAGAACATCGTCGATCGCAACCAGTTGCAATTTTTAGCGGTGCCCATGGCGTATCTGTTAAACGTTTACGGGGTGCAATTTCTAAAGTTTCATCGCGCTTGGCAGCACGGTCAACTGGAGAAATAGGCAGCAGCGCACGACGATCACGTGGCGTGTGCGAAGTATGTGAATTACCGGCCACGATTGATTGCAAGCGGGCTGAAATATCTTGATAGTCATCAAAACCTAGAATCGCATCGGCCTCTGGAAGTGCGGCTGCTAGCTCTGCGCCATATCGCTCAGCCATGCATCCGACTGCTACAACTGCGCGGGTGACGCCGTGACCTTTAAGCGAGTTAGCTTCAAGCAACGCGTCAACTGAATCTTTTTTAGCGGATTCAATAAAACCACAAGTATTTACGAGGGCGACTTCGGCGGATTCAACATCATCGACCAGGGTCCAACCATCGGCTAAAAGGCGACCGGCTAGTTCTTCGGAGTCGACTTCGTTGCGGGTACACCCCAAAGTTACGACTGCTACCGTGCGCTTCATTGCGCTGATCTTACTTTATTTAGCTATTCAGCGTTGTATGTCAGGTTTACGACCTCGCGATTAGCACCTACTGAGCCAACATCTCTGCCATTTACCGAGATATCTACGCCGCCTGCATTGCCGACTCGCAAATTAACTTGTTTTGCAGCGTTAAATGTCTTGGTTGCACCCTGGCGAACTTGGCCTGAGAATAGAACTTCGCCATTTTCATTTGTGGCATACAACCAAGTGGTTCCCCTACTTGCAACTAATTCGACGTTTACTCCCCCAACAATTTCTGGTGATGCAGCAACGCTAGGTGCGGCAGATTCAGAAGCTGAATTAGATGGAGTGGCCGATGTTGTTGCAATTATTTCTGGGTCGCTACTGCTATCCATATTTGAAAAAATAATTTGAGTGCCCGCGAAGAGAACTAATGCGGCCGCCGATCCAGCTGCTAAAACTTTCCAGGAAATTCGCTTCGGCTCTTGATATGGCATCGTTACGTTGTTCTCATTTAAGAGTTCACGAATTGGCTTTGCCGGGGCAGTAACTTCAGTTTCAAATAAATCTAAGAAGATTCGTTCCTCTACACCTAGCTTGGCGGCCATATTGCGTAGATGTCCGCGGGCATAAGTTTCGCCACCGCATTTTTTAAAATTATCATTTTCCATATCGCGCAAAAGCGTGGCCGGAATGTTTGTTAACTTAGCTAGATCCTCTATCGATAGGCGTGCGTCAGTACGTGATTTAGTAATCAACGCACCAAGGGACATTTTTAACCCTCTTTAAGCTAGCCGAGTGAATCTGGAAAAGGTAAGGCTAGCCCCATGTAATGGCAATTGGGTAGCCATGGGGTGAACTTTTCGAGAGATAGCCCTTCTTATCACCCCATGCTAAGGACAAGTCTGGACAGTGTTAGTAATCGCGGATAGTCGCCAGCACTGAATCAAGTTCATCGGGTTTCACCAGAACCGTTCGCGCCTTAGAACCTTCTGAAGGTCCCACAATTCCGCGTGATTCCATTAGATCCATCAAGCGTCCAGCTTTAGCAAAACCCACGCGAAGCTTGCGTTGCAACATCGAAGTTGAACCAAATTGTGTTCCAACTACGAGTTCAATTGCTTGCAACAAAATATCTAAATCATCGCCAATTTCTTTATCAACCATCTTCGTTGCTGCCGGCGGCGCAGTTACATCTGAACGGTAGCGAGGA
>CAJAFH010000008.1 GCA_903939005.1 uncultured Actinomycetes bacterium
GCTCCAAAATCTGGAACTGGGCGAGAAGATAATTCCAATACTTCAATAGCGGCAAGTAAAAGTGCTGAGCAATCACAATTAAACCCACGCTACATTTTTGAAACTTTCGTTATTGGTTCATCAAACCGGTTTGCTCATGCCGCAGCTGTTGCTGTTGCTGAAGCGCCCGCAAAAGCTTACAACCCGTTATTTATTTATGGTGATTCTGGTTTAGGAAAAACTCACTTGTTGCATGCGATTGGTGCATACGCGAAAGAGCTATATGGCAATGTCCGTGTGCGTTATGTTTCATCTGAAGAATTTACCAATGACTTTATTAACTCGATCCGCGATGACAAAGCTTCGGCTTTCCAACGCCGTTATCGCGATTTAGATATTTTGTTGGTTGACGATATTCAATTCTTGGAAAACAAGGAACGTACCCAGGAAGAGTTCTTCCATACTTTTAATACTTTATATAACGCTAATAAACAGATCGTAATTTCAAGTGATCGCCCACCGAAGCAATTAACTACTCTTGAAGATCGCCTGCGTAGCCGTTTTGAATGGGGTTTAATAACCGATATTCAACCGCCGGAAATTGAAACTCGTATCGCAATTCTGCGTAAAAAGGCTGCCCAAGATAAATTAAACGCACCTGATGATGTTTTGGAATATATCGCGAGCAAAATCTCTACCAATATCCGCGAACTAGAGGGTGCTTTGATTCGCGTTACGGCTTTTGCTTCCTTAAGCCGCCAAGGTGTTGATTTAGGTTTAGCTGAAATTGTTCTCAAAGATTTAATGCCAACCGATGCGGCCCCTGAAATCACTGGCCAAGCGATCATGGCTCAAACTGCGGCTTACTTCAGTTTGACCCTCGAAGACCTTTGTGGCACCTCGCGTTCTCGGGTGTTAGTAAATGCTCGCCAAATCGCGATGTATCTGTGCCGCGAGCTAACTGACCTCTCGTTGCCCAAGATTGGCCAAATGTTCGGCGGCCGTGACCACACGACAGTTATGCATGCCGACCGCAAGATCCGGCAATTAATGGCTGAGCGTCGTTCGATCTATAACCAAGTCACTGAGTTAACGAACCGGATTAAACAGCAGGCGCAAAAATAGGTATTTGTCTGATTTGAGGGGAATTACCCCCAGATTGTGTATAAGTTGTGGATAACTGTGGAAAAGGAGGGGTTTTATGTGGGTAACTACTAGCCAGGTTGTTGAAGCGCTAAAGCCTGTTTCTGTCTCGGGTTTAGTAAACGGTTTTACCCACAACCTTTCCCACAGGTTAAAAGGCTTAAATTCGCCTCTGACATGGGGTTATGACGTTTTCCCACAGATAACTGGTCTGGTTACTACTACTACATATAACTATATGAAAACACCTGTGCGATTCCCGTTACTTAGTTTTCAATTTTATCAATTATTAAAAATAAAAAACTTGCAAAGTTTTACTACAGCGGGAAGGCTAACCAAATGAAATTCATTGTTGAACAGAGCGCGCTAGCAGATTGCGTTAATTGGGTTTCTCGTAGCTTATCTACCCGCCCAATTAAAACCGAGTTGCTTGGAATAGTAATCGATGCAACCGGTTCAAACGTTGAACTTTCCGGTTCAGATTTGGAAACATCTAGTAAAGCTAATTTCGCAGCACAAATTATCGAAGCTGGAAAAGTTTTAGTTCCCGGAAAACTGTTGGTGGAAATAACTAGATCACTACCAAACAAGCCAATTACAATCACTTTAGACGGCACTAGAGTTTTAGTTACTTCTGGCAGCGCAAAATTTACGTTACCCACTCTTTCAATTAACGAATATCCAAACTTACCTGAACTCCCAGAAAGCACTGGCGTAATCGCTAGCGATACTTTCGCAGCGGCAGTTGCCCAAGTAGCTATTGCTGCTGGCCGCGATGATTCACTACCAACCCTTACCGGCGTGCATGTAGAAGTAAATGAAAACACCGTTACTTTGGCAGCCACAGATCGCTACCGGTTAGCTGTGCGCGAAATGCAATGGCAGCCCTCAAAACCAGGCGTAGAAACCACTGCTTTATTGCGCGCACGCACCCTGGCTGATGCAGCGAAATCACTAACTACCTCTAAAGAAGTTTCTTTATCTCTTGGCTCTACAGCTAGCCATGATCGTTTAGCGGGATTTGCTGGCGAAGGTAAAACAATGACATCACGCATGCTTGATGGAACTTTCCCGCCATACCGACATTTATTACCGCAAGAAATAACCACAACAGCAATCGTTGAAGTTGCGCCACTTCTAGATTCAGTTCGACGCGTGGCTTTAGTAACTGATAAAACAGTGCCGCTTCGTTTGGAATTTACTAACGGCTCACTTTCACTCGAAGCAGGCGCGGGCGAAGAAGCACAAGCAACCGAGTCAATTGAAATTTCATTAACCGGCGAAGACATTTCAATCGCATTCAACCCGGTTTTCTTAGCCGATGGTTTAAATGCAGTCGGCACCCCATATGTACAAATTTCCTTTACTGGTTCTAATAAGCCCGCGATCTTGATGGGGCGCACCACGAAAGATGGCGCGGCTATCGAAAACTATCGCTACTTATTAATGCCAATGCGTTATGCCTCTTAAGTAAATTTATTTAACCGATAGATACTCAAGATGCGCATCACAAAGTTAGCGCTTAAAGATTTTAGGTCTTATCAGAACTTAGAACTAGATCTTCAGCCTGGCGTTAATACATTTATCGGCGACAACGGCAGCGGCAAAACAAATATCGCTGAGTCGCTAATTTATTTAAGCTTCTTATCTTCACACCGTGTTGCAAATAACCAACCTTTAATTTCCCTTGGTGCAACCCAAGCAATTATCCGTGCCGAAATTGAACGAGATGACCGCACCTTACAAATAGATTTAGAAATAAATGTTAGTAAAGCTAATCGAGCCCGTATCAATCAAAACCCAACTCGTAGCCAACGAGAAATTCTTGGTGCGTGCCAAATAGTTTATTTCTCGCCGGAAGATTTAGATTTAGTTCGCGGCGACCCAGGCAACCGACGTGATTTTCTAGATCGACTATTAATCACCCGCAGCCCACGTTTAGCTGGGGTTATCGCCGATTACGAACGTGTTGTAAAACAACGTAATACGCTGCTTAAAACTAGATCTAATAGCGCCACACTTCAACCATGGAGCGAACAGTTAATAAATATTGGTGCTAATTTAACCGCCGAGCGAATCGCATTAGTTGCTGCGCTAAATCCGTTTGTTGCTGAAAACTACCGAAACTTAAATGAGGTCAAACCAGCAAGCATCTCTTATAAATCTAGCTCCGAAGGTTTAACTAGTGACGCGGTCAATAACGTCGTTGTTTTAACTAACCGGTTAGAAGAAGTTCAATATCAAGAGATTGAACGAGGTACCACTTTAATTGGGCCCCATCGCGATGACTTAACTTTAACAATCGGTGATTTTCCAGCCAAAGGATATGCCAGCCATGGTGAATCTTGGTCTATGGCAATCTCACTACGTATTGGTTCTTTCAACTTATTAAAAAAAGAGGGCTCCGACCCAATTTTAATTTTAGATGATGTATTCGCCGAGTTAGATACTTCTCGCAGACTGCAATTAGTCGCGGCCACAAAAATGGCAGAGCAAACAATTATTACCGCAGCAGTGGAAAGTGATTTACCCGCCGACTTAAACAGCACTAAATTTTATGTCACACCTGGCCAAGTAAAGGCTGGTAAGTAAATGTCTAAACGAGATCTAGCTAAAGATTTGTTTATCTCTTATAAAACTGGATACATAAAAAAGCCAAGACCGGCGCGCGAAGTAAATCTAAATCCCACCGACCCACAATTAATTAGCGATGTATTAAAGAATTTAATTCAAGATCGCGAATGGCAAAGTGGTATCGCCGAAGGAAACCTATTCGCTAACTGGGAAAGTATTGTTGGCGCTGAAATCGCCGAGCACACTGAACCAATTGCAATTCTCGAAGGTGTTCTTACTATTAGAACTTCTTCAACCGCGTGGGCAACTCAATTAAATTTAATTAGCAACGATGTTTTAACTTCACTCCAAGCCAGCGCGCCCGGTGCGTTGGTTGAAAAACTTTCAATAATTGGCCCTCAAGGCCCAAGTTGGAAGCGCGGCATCCGAACCATTCGAGGCGCTCGGGGCCCACGCGATACTTTCGGTTAAATCGCCAATAAAGGGTGATTTTTGCCTTTTTCCAATAGGAACCCTAAATGGGTAGTTAAAGATCGCTTAAAACCTACCCACAGGGCGAATAACGGCTAGATCTACATCGCTTTTACCACTAGGATTAAGGCTATTAGCAACGGGATTTATCCCTAGCCGCCTCTGAGGGCGATTTTGCAACATTGAAGGAGCCTTACCAGTGGTCGAAAAGTCGGGCAATTACGACGCCAGCGCGATCACCGTCCTTGAGGGTCTCGAGGCGGTTCGTAAGCGCCCTGGCATGTATATCGGCTCGACTGGCGAGCGCGGCCTCCACCACTTGGTTTATGAGGTTGTAGATAACTCAGTTGATGAAGCTTTAGCTGGAATTTGTACCGAAATCAACGTGACGCTTATGGCAGATGGCAGCGTAAAAGTAATTGATAACGGGCGCGGAATTCCAGTTGATATGCACCCAGTTGAAAAGAAGCCAGCTCTTGAAGTTGTTTTGACTGTTCTGCACGCTGGCGGAAAATTCGGCGATGGTGGTTACTCGGTATCAGGTGGACTACACGGTGTTGGTATTTCAGTTGTAAATGCACTCAGTACCGATTTAGCCGTAACAGTTCTACGCGATGGTTTTACCTGGAACCAATCTTATAAATTAGGAGTTCCAACAGCACCTGTTGCTAAAGGCGCAGCAGCAACAACAACTGGCACCACAGTTCAATTCTGGCCATCGGTTGAAATCTTCGACACCACCGATTTTTCATTTGAGATTTTATCTACCCGTTTCCGCGAAATGGCCTTTCTAAACCGTGGCCTAACAATCACATTAACTGATAGCCGCGCCGGACATGTTGATGAAAAAGGCGAGCAACTACATGTGGTTTATAAATTCGATGGCGGAATTGCCGACTTCGTTAAACATTTAAATACCACTCGCGGCGAAACACATAAGTCAATTATTTTTATTGAGAACGAAGATAAAAAAGCTCGCATGTCGCTAGAAATTGCTATGCAATGGAATGCTGGTTTTTCAGAATCTGTTTACACCTTTGCAAACACAATTAACACTCACGAAGGCGGCGCTCACGAAGAAGGTTTCCGAACTGCGCTTACTTCAATTGTAAATAAATTTAGTGAAGATCAAGGATTTATTAAAAAGAAAGAAGATCGCTTAACTGGCGAAGATGTGCGCGAAGGTTTAACCGCCATCGTTTCAATTAAATTAGCTGAGCCACAATTTGAAGGTCAAACAAAAACTAAACTTGGAAACACTGAAGCTAAATCATTTACCCAAAAGTGTGTAAACGAAGCTTTAACTGCTTGGTTTGAGCAGAATCCAGCCGAAGGTAAAGAGATTGTTCGTAAAAGTATTGATGCAGCAGCAGCACGCGTTGCAGCTCGTAAAGCTCGCGACTTATCACGTAGCCGCAAAGGTTTATTAGAAGGTCGTGGCATGCCCGGCAAGTTAGCTGATTGCCAATGGACAGATCCAGAAAAGTGCGAGCTATATATTGTTGAAGGTGACTCGGCTGGTGGTTCAACTAAAGGTGGCCGTGACTCGCGCAACCAAGCAGTTTTACCTATCCGCGGAAAAATTCTAAACGTTGAAAAAGCCCGCATCGATCGCGTGCTACAAAACAATGAAGTACAAGCGCTAATTACTGCGCTCGGCACGGGTATTCATGATGACTTCGATGTTGCTAACTTGCGCTACCACAAGATTATTTTGATGGCCGATGCTGATGTCGATGGTCAACATATTCGCACGCTTTTATTAACCCTGCTTTTCCGTTTCATGAAACCACTTATCGAAGGTGGTTTTGTTTACTTAGCCCAACCACCACTTTATAAATTAAAATGGGGCGGCAAAGAGCCAGTTCAATAGTCATTCTCTGATCGCGAGCGCGATGGCATGATTAAAATCGGCATTGATGCTGGTAAGCGCCTACCAAAAGAAGACGGTATTCAGCGCTTCAAAGGTTTAGGCGAGATGCCGGCTAAAGAACTTTGGGACACCACCATGGACCCAGAACATCGCGTGCTAATCAAAGTAACTCTCGATGATGCAGCAGCAGCCGATGATTTATTCTCAGTTTTAATGGGCGAAGATGTTGAACCACGCCGCTCATTTATTCAACGCAACGCTAAAGACGTTAGATTTTTGGATATTTAAATGGATGAAATAAAAAAAGATTACGATCGCCAAGAAACTGTCGACCTACAAGTCGAAATGGCCCGTTCATACCTTGACTATGCGATGTCAGTCATCGTTGGTCGCGCTCTGCCAGATATCCGCGATGGTCTAAAGCCAGTTCACCGCCGCGTTCTATACGCAATGTATGACGCTGGCTATCGCCCAGATAAGGGCTATTACAAGTCTTCTCGTATCGTCGGTGACGTAATGGGTAATTACCACCCACACGGTGACACCGCTATTTACGACGCAGTTGTTCGTTTAGCTCAACACTGGTCACTTCGTTATCCATTAGTAGATGGCAACGGAAACTTTGGTTCACCAGGTAACGACCCAGCGGCCGCAATGCGTTATACCGAAGCTCGCCTGTCACATATCGCCATGGAAATGATGCGCGATATCGACGAAGACACCGTTGATTTTTCACCTAACTACGATGGCCGCTCACAAGAGCCAAATGTCTTACCTTCGCGTTTTCCAAACTTATTAGTTAACGGCAGCGCTGGTATCGCTGTTGGTATGGCTACAAATATTCCACCACATAATTTGCGCGAAATCGGCGAAGGTGTGGCTTGGGCGCTTGCTCACCCAGAAGCTAAATCGGATGAACTTCTAGAACAGTTAATGAAAATTGTTAAAGGCCCAGACTTCCCAACTAAAGCACTTATTGTTGGTCGCACCGGCATTGAATCTGCGTACCGCACCGGTCGTGGCTCAATAACAATGCGCGCAGTTGTACAAGTCGAAGAAATTAATAAGCGCACCTGTTTAGTGGTAACTGAACTTCCTTACCAAGTTAACCCAGATAATTTAGCTTTAAAAATTGCTGAACTAGTTAAAGATGGAAAAATCAAAGGCATCGCAGATGTGCGCGATGAAGGTAATGAACGCCTTGGTCAACGTTTAGTTGTTGTTCTGCAAAATAGTGCGATTCCAAAAGTTGTTCTAAACAATCTTTATAAGCAGACTCAACTACAAGATACTTTTGGTGCCAACATGTTGGCACTTGTAGATGGTGTTCCACGCACACTTCGCCTTGATGAATTTATTAAGTACTACATTGATCACCAAGTAGAAGTAATTGTTCGTCGTACTAAGTATCGTTTAGTTGAAAAAGAGCGACGCGCACATATCTTGCAAGGCTATTTAAAAGCACTTGATGCGCTAGACGCGGTAATTGCTTTGATTCGCGCTTCAACTACGCCTGAAGAAGCTCGCACCGGCTTAATGAAGTTACTTGATGTCGATGAGATTCAAGCCAACGCAATTCTTGATATGCAGTTGCGCCGTATCGCTGCCCTTGAGCGCCAGAAGATCAACGACGAATACGACACCTTAATGGCTGAAATTATTGAGTTAAATGCAATTTTAATTAGCCCAGAAAAACAACGCGAAATCATTGCGACCGAGCTTGCTGAACTAGTTGCTAAATATGGCGATGATCGCCGTTCTCAAATTGTGGCTAGCGAAGGCGACTTCTCAGCCGAGGATTTAATTCCAGATCAAGACGTAGTTGTGACAATTACTCGTGGTGGTTATGCCAAACGAACCATGGCTGATTTATATCGTTCACAGCGTCGCGGTGGTCGTGGCGTTAAAGGCGCATCTCTTAAGCAAGACGACGTAGTTGATCATTTCTTTGTTGCATCAACTCACGACTGGTTGTTGTTCTTCACTAACCAAGGTCGGGTATATCGCGCCAAAGTTCACGAACTACCTGATGCAGGTCGCGATGCCCGCGGTCAACATGTGGCTAACTTATTGGCATTTAAACCAGAAGAAACAATTGCGCAAGTTCTTTCAATTAAAGATTATCTTGCTGCGCCTCATTTAGTGCTCGCTACTAAAGCAGGTTTAATTAAAAAGAGCGCCTTAATTGAATATGACTCACCACGCGCTGGTGGCCTAATTGCAATTGCGCTAAAAGGCGAAGATGAAGTTGTTAGCGCGGCCTTAGTAGATGCCGGCGATGAATTATTGCTAGTTTCTAAAAAAGCTATGTCAGTTCGTTTTGCTGTCGATGATGAATCACTGCGCCCAATGGGTCGCTCAACTAGTGGTGTGATCGGAATGAAATTCCGCGCAGATGATGAACTCTTAACAATGGCGCGCATTACTGCTCAACATGCTGGCGACACTTTTGTATTCACTGCAACCGATGGTGGTTACGGCAAGAAAACACCACTTGATGAATATCGCCTACAAGGCCGTGGTGGTATTGGTATTAAAGCTGCCAAAATCGATGAAAACTCACGTGGTTCACTCGTTAGCGCACTTGTTCTGCGCAATGAAGATGAAATCCTGGCCATCACATCTGGTGGCACTGTTATGCGCACACCAGCGGCAGAAGTTCGCCAAACCGGTCGCGATTCCATGGGGGTTCGCCTAGTGAACCTCGACGATGGGGCCCAACTCTTATCAGTTACTTGTAACCCAGAGGAAGCAGGGGCGACTTCTAGTTCAGAACCTGCTTAGATACGCACGAGTTTTGGTTAAGTAGCGACTTCGGGGTAACCTTTGGCGCTTACCGCAGATAAATCCATTATTTGCGGGCCTATAGCTCAGCCTGGTTAGAGCGCTTCCCTGATAAGGAAGAGGTCGATGGTTCGAGTCCATCTAGGCCCACCCCCCGCTCAACACGGGGACCTAGCTCAATTGGTAGAGCACCGCCTTTGCAAGGCGGGGGTTAGGGGTTCGATTCCCCTGGTCTCCACTCAAGTAACACTTTTACGCACCCATTTATAAAAAACGAAAAGGAAAAATAAAATGACAACAGCGACACTGCACACAACTATGGGCGACATCATCGTTGAACTTTTTCCTAATCACGCACCAAAGACCGTTGCCAACTTTGTTGAACTTGCAACTGGTGCACGCGAATGGGTTGATTCACGCACTGGCGAAAAAACAACTGCCAAACTTTACGATGGCACAGTTTTTCACCGCGTTATCGCTGGCTTCATGATCCAAGGTGGCGACCCACTAGGTAACGGCACTGGCGGCCCAGGTTACAGATTTGCCGACGAATTCTCTGGTGAATTAATTTTTGATCGCCCATACATTCTTGCCATGGCTAACTCTGGCCCAGGCACAAACGGTTCACAGTTTTTTATCACAGTTAAAGACACACCTCATTTAGACCGCAAGCACACCATCTTTGGTGAAGTTAAAGAAGCCGCCAGCCAAGCTGTTGTTGATTCAATTGCAACAACACCAACTGGTGCACAAGACCGCCCAGTAACACCTGTCAAAATTAGTTCAATAACAATCGCATAGTTAACCCCCGTGTTAAATAAACGCACTGCAAC
>CAJAFH010000009.1 GCA_903939005.1 uncultured Actinomycetes bacterium
AAAGTTGCCAGCATTATTGATGCTGAAGTGCGCAAGTTAATTGAAAATGCACATCAAGAAGCATTCGATATCTTGGTAGCAAATCGCAAAACTCTCGATGCAATGGTTCTTGAACTACTTGATCGCGAAACCATCAATAAAGATGACATCGCAATAATCTTTAAGCGAGTTAAATCTTGGGCAGAACGACCAGCCTGGACTGGATCCATCACTCGCGTTCCTTCAGATATCCCGCCGGTAGAAGTTCCGGTGAGAGCTAAGGTCGAAGAAGTGGTTGAAGCGAAGAAGCCGCGCACTAGAAAGAAATCTAGTGAGTGAAATAAATTCAATCTCGATGCAAGAGGGTGATGGCCGCGCCAATCAGCCATATGATGCAGCACGCGTTGAAGCAGCTGTTCGCGAACTACTACTTGCGCTAGGTGAAAATCCTGAACGCGATGGATTGAAAGATACTCCAGCGCGAGTAGCACGTGCGATGGCCGAAAACTATGCCGGGCTTTACCAATCACCCGAAGATGTCCTAACCACAACTTTTGATATTGGCCATGAAGAACTAGTGATTATTAGGGATATTGACCTATTTTCACAGTGTGAGCATCACTTAACGCCCTTCCATGGCGTTGCTCATGTTGGCTATATTCCAAATGGAAAAATTACTGGGTTATCGAAAATTGCTCGCTTAGTAGATGTTTTTGCCAAGCGTCCACAAGTGCAAGAGCGTATGACTTCCCAAATTGCAGATGCCATGATGGAAATTCTGAAACCAATGGGCGTAATCGTAATTATTGATTGCGAGCACTTATGTATGTCGATGCGTGGGGTACGTAAGTCTGAGGCCCGCACAATTACCAGTGCAGTGCGCGGCGTATTGCGCGATCCGGCTACCCGCGCCGAAGCAATGTCACTAATTACAGCTCGGTAAATAAACCATGTTGGTAATGGGAATTCTTAATGCCACTCCAGATTCCTTTGCCGATGGTGGCGAACATTTCACTTATCCCGATGCAGTTGATCACGGTTTAAAACTCATTGCTGAAGGTGCCGACCTTATTGATGTGGGCGGCGAATCTACTCGGCCAGGTGCGGAACGAGTTTCAGCCGCTGAAGAAGAACGAAGAGTAATAAATGTTATTTCAAAATTAGTTGATGCTGGCAAACCAATAAGTATCGACACCATGCGCGCATCAACAGCGCGGGCGGCAGTTATTGCAGGCGCTTCAATAATCAATGATGTCAGCGGTGGGCTAGCAGACGCCACGATGTTAGATACCGCCGCCGAACTGAAGGTTCCATATATCGCAATGCATTGGCGGGGCCACTCTAAAGAGATGAACAATCTGGCGGTTTACACAAATGTGGTTGAAGAAGTTATCTCGGAATTAAGTTTACGTATCGAGGCTGCGCTTTCAGCAGGTGTTAGTAAATCAAATTTGATAATTGATCCCGGAATTGGCTTTGCTAAAGAAGCTAGCGATAACTGGGCAATAATCGAGGAAATAGAGCGATTTGTAGCCCTCGGATACCCAGTATTGGTTGGCGCATCACGCAAACGATTCTTAGGGGGAGATGATCCAACTTCTCGTGAAGCGGCAACTGTTGCGCTAAC
>CAJAFH010000010.1 GCA_903939005.1 uncultured Actinomycetes bacterium
GAAGTACGACCCGGCATGATCCCAATTACCAGCATGCGGCAACGCAACTACTACGCCACGCTTGCTGCGCACAGGTTCGAGCAGCAGTTCGGCATCATTTACCGTAACGGTCGACTGAATACGTTTGGTATCCCAATCGGGAGAACGAAAGGTGTCGCACCAATAACGCAAATATGAGCGCATTCCAACTTGCGCTAAATCTCGCAATTCCTTATCGGATAACTCAGGAACTACTCGTTTTAAATTACTTTCTAACCTTTCAAAACTTTTCCCGTTCTTGGCACTCGTTAGATCGGCGACAAATTCAAAAAGTCGATAAGCGCTCTTTTCTGGCAACCAGCGAACTATTCGCCACCCTGCAAAGTAGGCAACGGCAGTTAAGTCCTCGGCTTTCATTATTTAGTTGCTTTCCAAACTATTAACAAACGTTGCAACACAGTGAAAACACTTGCCAGCGCTAGACCCCAGATACCTATAGTCAAAATGTAATCAACGCCAAGACCGGTGAATCCAATTGCGGTTAAGAGAATCATTAACCGTTCGGTACGTTCGGCGAAACCACCTTTGCATTCAATCTGCAAACTTTCAGCTTTTGCCCGAATGTAAGAAACCAAGAATCCAGACACAATTGAAACCAGCAATACATAAGAAAGTGGATCTCTTAGCTGTGCTAAATAGATCAATAATCCCATCGCAATAGCAGAGTCTGTTACTCGATCAATGGTGGAATCTAAGAATCCACCCCATCGGCTCGGTCCTTGCTTTGAAAGTCTTGCCATGGTGCCGTCGAATAGATCACTTAGCGCCAGACAACAAATAGCAACCGTGCCGCCAAATAGATGTCCGTTTGGATATGCAGTTAAAGAGGTAGCGATAACCCCAATTGCACCGATGGTGGTGACTGAATTAGGTGTCAACCCGATGCGCAGCAGACCTCGCGCAGTTGGTGAAATTAGTCGCACCACCGCGGGCTTAAAAATGTCACTAATCATCGTGTCCCATCGTAGGCTGTAGACATGAGTTCAACTAACTTACGCGTCCATATATATGGTCACGAGAGCGCTTTTTTGGCTGAGGTTGCCGCTGAATTCAACGGAACTATTAGTGCGCAGGGCGTGGTCGAGTCTGACTTGGCCATCTTTGCGATTAACCCGAACTCGGGCATCTCCCCCGAATCAATTGCTATCTGGGAATCACTTGATGATTACCTGATGCCTCGATTAATTGTGGTCACTGGCCTCACTGGTAACGATGGCGATTTCGATGATGCCGTGATGTTAGCTAACCGCGTCTTTGAACAATGCGTGACGCCATATCTAGTTTTACACGATGATGCTGGAACCCCATGTGCGTTAATTTCGCTTAGTGATTTGAAGATAACCAATTATCAAGATGGTTCTTCAGTTGAAATCGAGAGCGCCGACGAACATAAAACTTTAGTTAGTGAATTTCGTGATGAATATCTACTTGCGATTGATCAGATGGGTCCCGATGCATTCGCTGCTGGTCTCTTATTCCCAGCCATCCCACTTGATTTCAAGACTGGCCTCGGAATCAAAGAAGTTCGCGAGTATTTAACTCAGCTTTAAATTACCAAGCTGCGGCAATTAAATCGCGAGACTGAGA
>CAJAFH010000011.1 GCA_903939005.1 uncultured Actinomycetes bacterium
CTCTGAAGAGTTAACGGCCCTGGTTGCCAAGTTGCGTGGCGCGCAAAAGAATTGGGAAGCAATAGGTGCGGTAAAGCGCGGCGAAATTTTAATGCAATGGCATGCCGAACTTGTAAAAGAGAGCGATGCGATTGTCCAAGCACTTTATGAAGATACTGGTCGCATCACCGAGAGCAAGTTAGAACTTAAGGTAACTTTGGACGGCATCGAACGTTGGGCCAAGATGGCTCCATCTCTTATGGATGAATCTGAAAGTCAGAGAGCTCAACTGCCTGGTGTAACTATTCATCCCTCTTATCGCCCTTATCAACTAGTCGGTGTTATCAGTCCCTGGAATTTCCCATTGCTACTTGGCTGCATCGATGCAATCCCCGCACTGGCTGCAGGTTGTGCCGTAATTATTAAGCCAAGTGAAGTTACGCCTCGTTTTCTAGCGCCATTAGCGCGCTCAATTGAGCGGGTGCCAGTGCTGCGAGATCTATTTGGCACTGTTGAAGGTGCGGCCGAAGTCGGCCAAGCGATGATTCCGCAGGTTGATTTCGTCTGCTTTACCGGCAGCACTGAAGTTGGCGAATTAATTGCAGCAGCCGGCGCTAAAGCTTTTACGCCAGTTTCATTAGAACTCGGTGGTAAAGACCCTGCGATTGTTTTACCTGGTGCTGATATTGATCGCGCTGCTGCTGGAATTCTCTGGGGCGGCACTGGAAATGCTGGTCAATCATGTTTATCTATCGAACGCGTTTATGCCCATGCCGATATCTATGATGATTTCATCGGCAAGATCGCAGCCCTTGCAAATAATATTGGAATTAACTATCCGAACTTAGATAGTGGCGCACTTGGGCCGATTATCGCAATTGATCAAGTTGAAACTATTAAAGATCATCTAGCCGATGCCTATGCAAAGGGTGCAAAAGCCCTTAGTGGTGGTGAAGTTAAGCAACTTGGTGGTGGCTATTTCCTCGAGGCAACTATCTTGATAAACGTTGATCACAGTATGAAGATCATGACTGCCGAAACATTTGCGCCAATCTTGCCAATTATGAAGGTGGAATCTGAAGCGCAAGCAATTGAACTCGCTAATGCAACTATCTATGGACTATCAGGTTCAGTATTTGCGCAAACTCTAGAAGATGGAATGCGCATTGGTCGCCAAATTGATGCTGGTGCGATCAGCATCAATGATGCATCGTTGACTGCGATTATGCATGAAGGCGAAAAGCAAGCTTTCAAACATTCTGGTATTGGTGGTTCCCGTATGGGGCCAGCTTCAATCCGCCGATTCTTTAGGCGCCAATCATTATTGGTTAATTCATCTACTGGTAACGATCCCTGGTGGTGGAATAGCTAGCTAGTGCAGGCCTTGCCATCGCCATCACCATCGAGGCGATGTGGATCTTTACCGATGACAGTAACTGGCGCTAAACCTAGTATTTTTATATCGCTGCAGTTCAAATCCGGCGGATACATCGGAATACAGCCGGCATAGTTCGGATCGCAACCAGTTGCAGCACTTGGCTCAGTAACTGGCGTAGCAACAGGTGTTCCAACAGCTTTATAAGTAGTTATTGCCTTGGTTGGCAGTAATTGTGTACCAGGGCAAGCCTTCCACAAACCAACTTTGTATAACTTGGCATCTTGCGCCGCTTTCAACATCGCTGCTGAATAAATCCCTTTTTCGCCTTGATAGAAGTACGGAGCAGCTGCTCCGATTTTTACCATTTCAAGGTTTACATTTATTTTGCCGACAAAGATGTAACGCAGAGCTCGGCCATAACGATCATATGACGCTGAAGCCGGATCTGCTTTTAAGGTAACAATTCCTTTTTTCGCCAAGAGGTTGACTAGCGCAGTTTTGGATTCTTTGGCAAAGCATTCGCCTTCAGCTAGTTCTGGGGCATCAATTTGCAACAATCGAATCTTCAAACCATCAGCCATTGTTACGGTGTCGCCGTCGTAAATTTTTACAACTTTAAGAGCTCCCTGTGCCGGAAAAACTCCCAGTACGAGCAAGGCAGAGATAACTAGTGCGTACTTAGATTTTTGCATGCAGTTTATTTGCGGGCTAAGCGCCAGTGATAAACGTACAACGGTCCGGCAATAATCAAAGTAGTAACTGCATCAATCATGCTCTTTACGGCTTGACGTTGGTTCTGATCTTTAACTTGCTCTGCAATTACCGCAGAATCTACTTTTGGTGC
>CAJAFH010000012.1 GCA_903939005.1 uncultured Actinomycetes bacterium
CATAGACCAAGTCATGTTCTGATGGCTATGGGCCACGACGATATTTCCGCGCAATCTTCGCTACGTTTCTCCTTTGGGCCAAGTAATACGGCAGCCGAAGTTGATTATGTGCTGTCAGTGCTGCCCGGTGTAATTCAACGTGGGAGAGCGGCGGTAGCTTCATGAAGTTAATTGCAGCCATGAGCGGTGGCGTTGATTCCGCAGTTGCTGCTGCCCGCGCAGTCGAAGCTGGGCACGATGTAATCGGTGTGCACTTAGCGCTTGCAGCTAACCCACAGAAATATCGTTCAGGTGCCCGTGGTTGCTGCACTATCGAAGATTCGCATGATGCTCGTCGTGCTGCCGATGTAATTGGTATTCCGTTTTATATCTGGGATATGGCGCAAGAGTTTCACGATGGTGTAGTTGAGAATTTCTTATCGGAATACTCTGCCGGCCGCACACCTAATCCTTGTTTGCGTTGCAACGAGAAGATTAAATTTGCAGCCGTTCTAGATCGGGCTCGCGCAATGGGTTTCGATGGCGTTGTAACTGGTCACTATGCCAATACCCGAGAATCTGAAAGCGGCAAAACACTTCACCGCGCAGTTGATCATTCCAAAGATCAGTCTTATGTATTAGCAGTTTTAACTCGCGAACAAATCGATGGCGCAATATTTCCGTTAGGTGATACCGAGAAAGTTGATATTCGCAAAGAAGCCGAAGCACGTGGCTTAGCGGTTGCGCAAAAACCAGATAGCCACGATATTTGTTTCGTGCCTTCGGGCGATAATGCCGGTTGGTTGCACGATCGCTTAGGAAGTGAAGTTGGCCCAATCGTCGATCAAGATGGTAAAAAAATTGGCGAGCATAAAGGTGCCTACACCTACACAATCGGACAACGAAAAGGTTTAGGGCTAACGGTTCCGACAGCCGATGGTTCGCCTCGCTTTGTTCTCAAAATTGAACCAGTTACAAATACTGTGGTTGTCGGCTCTCGTGAAGAGTTGGCAATTTCTAAGATCTGGGGCGAGCGCGCAATCTGGTGCGGCCCTGATGTAACTGATGCGAAAAAGCGTGGTTTTGTGCAGATTCGAGCGCACGGAAGCGCCCTTGATTGCACCTATTACTTCGATGGCAGCAATCTAATTGCCGAACTTGATGAACCTTTATTAGGACTGGCAACCGGGCAAGCAATGGTTATCTACGATGGCGATCGCGTAGTTGGTTCGGCCACGATCTGTCAGACTGAGTAATTGTCATGAGTAACGCTGCGCGCCATCGCATAGTCGAACTTACGGCACAGATTCGCGATCATCAGTTTCGTTATTACGTCCTTGATGACCCAACTGTTACAGATGCCGAGTTCGATAAATTATTAAAAGAACTCGAAGCGCTCGAAGCTAAACACCCGGAGCTTAAAGAACCAGATTCACCAACGCTGCATGTGGGCGGCGGCTTTTCAACTCAATTTGAACAGCACGATCACATCGAAAAAATGATGAGCCTTGATAACGTCTTTGACCTTGAAGAATTAAGCGCCTGGTTTGATCGAGTCGAAAAGGAGATTACGAACCCACAATACTTGTGTGAACTTAAAGTAGATGGCCTGGCGATTAACCTCAAATTTGAAAACGGTCAACTAACTCGCGCCTTGACTCGCGGTAATGGCACAACCGGTGAAGATGTAACCCTAAATGTTAAAACCATTAAATCGCTGCCCCATAATTTGAGTGGCAAAAAAGTCCCAGAGCTAATCGAAGTTCGCGGTGAAGTCTTCTTTCCTATCGCACAGTTCAACGAGATGAACGAAGCACTTGAAGAAGCTGGCAAACCTTTATTTGCTAACCCGCGCAATGGTGCTGCAGGGTCATTGCGCCAGAAAGATCCTCGTGTGACCGCAAGTCGCCCACTTGATGTTGTTGTGCATGGTGTTGGTGCCCGCGCTGGAATCGATTTTTCAGCACAGAGTCAGGCATATGACCTTCTCAAAAGTTTAGGGCTGCCAACAAGTGCTCGCTTTAAAGTCTGCTCAAACCGGGCTGAAGTAACTGATTTCATTGGCTATTACGAAGCTCATCGCCACGATGTTGAGCATGAAATCGATGGCGTTGTGATTAAAGTCGATGAGATTGCTTCGCAAGAGAAACTAGGTTTTACCTCGCGTGCACCTAAGTGGGCAATTGCTTTTAAGTATCCGCCCGAAGAAGTCACCACCAAGTTACTTGATATCAAGGTCAGTGTTGGTCGTACTGGTCGAGTAACTCCATTTGCTTTCATGGAACCGGTCAAAGTTGCTGGTTCAACCGTTACTAATGCCACGCTACATAACGCCCAAGAAGTTATTCGTAAAGGCATTCTGATTGGCGATACCGTAATTATTCGCAAAGCTGGCGATGTAATTCCCGAGGTACTTGCTCCGGTTGTTGAGCGTCGCGATGGTAGTGAGCGCGCATTTGTAATGCCAACTAATTGTCCAGATTGTGGCAGTGAACTTCGCGCAATCACCGAAGGCGACATTGATATCCGTTGTCCTAATACTAGATCTTGTCCGGCTCAACTACGTGAGCGAATTTATTACATTGCCTCCCGAGCGGCGCTAGATATTGATGTGCTCGGTTACGAAGCAGCCACTGCGTTGCTTTCGGAAAATATTCTGGAAGATGAATCTGAACTATTTGATCTAACTCCCGCTAAATTAATAAAGTCGAGTTTCTTTACTAAGAAAGATGGCCAGCCAGCAGCTAACGTCGATAAGTTGATGAGCGCTCTCGAGGTGGCAAAAACTCGCCCGCTGTGGCGAACCATTGTGGCTTTATCAATTCGCCACGTTGGCCCAACTTCTGCTCAAGCACTAGCAACGGAATTCGGATCGCTAGAAAAGTTATCACTTGCTTCGGTCGAAGAAATTGCCGCGATCGATGGCGTTGGCGCAACTATGGCTGAGGCGATTTCAGAGTGGTTTGCAGTTGATTGGCATAAGCGCATTGTCGAACGCTGGACTGCAGCTGGTGTAACAGTGCATTTTGTAGATACAAATACAGCGCCACAAACTTTGGCCGGGCTGACTTTCGTTGTAACTGGCGGGCTGGAATCCTTCACCCGCGATGGCATCGCCGAAACTATTACGGCACATGGCGGAAAAGCATCGTCATCAGTTTCTAAGAAAACTAATTATCTTTTAGTGGGGGCCGAACCTGGGTCAAAGTTGGCCAAAGCTGAAGAATTAGGCGTAACGATTATCGACGAAGCAGCCTTTAAGAAACTACTCGCAGGGTCGTAGTAGGCTCAGCCCATGATTATTCGTGCATCTGAAATCGCTCGCGAACTGCCAGCACCACCAGCTTTCTTCGGTCTACTAGCTTTTGGTGTTCTCTCACTCCTTCTTTATTTAACACTTCGCCTCGGCAAGTAATTTAGAAAAGTTAGAGTTTGAGTCGCAGTAATCGGATTGGCCTTTATGGCGGCACTTTTGACCCAATCCACAATGGCCATCTTTATGTAATAACCGAACTACTCGAACGCGACGTAGTTGATCAAATTATTTTGGTTCCAGCTGGCGATCCTTGGTTACGCGAGAATGCACCAGTTGCTTCGGGTGAAGATCGCTTGAAGATGTGTCAGTTAGCAGTTGCAGATCTTGATTTAGGCGATGAGGTTTTAGTAAATAGCATTGAAATCCGTCGTAGTGGCCCTAGCTATACGATTGACACCGTTGAAGCGTTAAAGGCAACTTATCCAAACGACAAAATCGTTTTGATTCTTGGCACCGATGCTCACGCAAATATCGATCAGTGGCACCGCAGCGATGTGCTAAAGAAGTTAGTCGAAGTATTAGTTATAGATCGTCCCGACTTTCCAGGGTCACCAACTCTGGATATCGATGCTTTAAATATTTCAGCAACACAAGTACGCGCTGGAGATTTTGATCTGCTGCCACCTGCAGTAGTTACCTATATAAAGGAACGTGGCCTCTATGCCAGCAAGTGAGTCAGTCAAAGTTTTAACCCAGATCGCAGCGCAAGCAGCGGCAGATAAGTTCGGCGCCGACATGGTTGCCATCGATTTATCTGATCAATTAGTTTTAAGCGAAGTCTTCTTAATCGTTACTGGTCAAAATGTGCGCCAAGTTGATGCGATTGCTGACTTTGTTGAAGAAAAGTTGCGCCAAGTCGGAGATAAGCCAGTTCGTCGTGAAGGTGGCGAAGAATGGATTCTGCTTGATTACTCAGATTTAGTTGTGCACATTCAAAGTGCTGATCTGCGCCGTTATTACATGCTCGATCGCCTCTGGAATGATTGCCCAACAATTAAGTTAGATGTTCGAATTCCGATTGATGAGAAATAATTAA
>CAJAFH010000013.1 GCA_903939005.1 uncultured Actinomycetes bacterium
AATTGAGTCAACAACTCGATAGAGCGCGCGGTTCACTAGCTGGACTAGCAATTGGCGACGCGTTAGGCAGACCAGTAGAGGGAATGTCTTATCAAGATATCAGAGCAAAATATGGCGCAATTGATGATTTTGTTAATCTAGAACCTGCTGGCAGCGACGACACTGAGTATGCACTTTTAACCGCTGCAGCATTACTGCAGTATGGCAAGAATATTACGGCAGAAGACTTCGCAAGCGTTTGGAAATCTAAAGTCTGTACTCAAACAGCTGCTTTCCTAGGTGCCGGATTCAGCGAAATGAATGCCATCCAAAACTTGAAAGTTGGCTTGATGCCACCTTTCTCTGGCCAACATAACCACGCCTGGAGCGACGGTTTAGCAATGCGAGTTGCACCTATTGGGGTTATCGCAAATGGTGACATTGAAATGGCAAAACGAATAGCAATTGCCGATGGCGAGGTAAGCCATTCCGGTGAAGGCATCTACTCAGGTATCGCAATTGCCGTTGCCGTTACAAGCGGAATGGCTGGAAAGAGCTATTTAGAGGTTTATTCTGATGCTCTTAATTCAGTACCTAAAGACTCTTGGACATATAGAACTTTGGTTGATGCGCAAAATATTCTAAATGAAAATGCCAGTGCTACCTTGTTTGAAAATGCTGAGCGCTTATTGGAAAAAGTGGCGCAAACTAAGTATTTCTTTGCCGACTTAGCGCCTGAAGCAGTATCGCTTGCGCTGGCATCAGTTCTTTATGGCAAAGGTGATTTCGCAAAGTCATTACTTTTCGCAGTTAATCTAGGACGAGATGCCGACACGATTGCGGCAATGGCAGGTGCTGTTGCTGGCTCTATCTCTGGCTATAAAAACATCCCCGATAAGTGGAAAGTTGCTGTAACCAGTGTGGGCGGATCATGTCTTGCCTTCACTAAAGGTATGGAGCCATTGAGCATCGCAGATTCACTAGTAGAGATGGGCAGCAAGTGAGCCATACCCAAGAAAGCAAAATTCGCGGAGCAGTACTCGGCCTAGCCTTTGGAGATGCAATGTCATTTCCTTCATCATCGCATCGCTTAAGACTCCTAAACATTAAGCGTTCGAACCGAATGATTAGCTTGACTCAGTTTGCTTATGACCAGAAACAAAATACTTACCCAACCGTATATACGCATGCTCAATCAATTGAATTTCTAGCACCACGTCCGACCGATGACTCCGAGTGGTTGTATTTTTCTGCCGACATTTATCTATCTGGATTAGAACCTAAGGCCGGGTGGATAAAGCTGGCAAATAGTGATGAAGACTTAAGAGGCAGAACCGGAACTTTGATGGCACTTGATAACTTAAAAGCGGGCAAAATGCCGCCAGAAAGTGGTCATGACAACCCTCATTATTTCGATGACATGGCGATGGTTAGATCACTAGCGGCAGCTCTGATATTTCGCGGGAACGAAGCTCTGGTATTAGAAAAAACTAAATCAGATGCTGAAGTAACTCATAGCGAAGATGGAATTTACTGCGCTCTAGCGCTTGCAACAGTGGCCACGGCGCTACTGGCAGATGAAAGTGCTGAGACAGCAGTGGCTAAAGCACTCAAACAACTGCCCGAAGGAAGTTGGTCTCAAAGAGTTGTGGCAGATGCTCTAACTGCTACATCTGGCGCTAAATCTGTAACCGAAGTTGCCTACATTCTGGAAGATGTTGTAATTGATCGTATTTATTCATACTCAATTTCTGCCCCAGAGTCCCTGGCTCTTATTTTGTGCTATTTGAGAGTGGCAAAGACGTCTAATGACTTCCTTTTAGCAGGCACAATTAATAAGCGAAAGCTTGATTCAATGCCAGCGCTACTAGGTGCAATTGCTGGTCTGATACATGGCGATGAATGGATCCCATCAGGTTTCATTGCTAACGGATCAGATTTAGACGGCGTCTGCATACCGAGTTTAAAGGGAAAGTCATTATCTGATCTAGCTACCAGAATTATTGGCTAGTTAAAGATTTCCGCTGTATTTCTTAAAGCGCGAACTGCTTAAACCAATCGAGAGCTTGTGGGTTTGCTAGCGCATCACGATTGCGAACTTCGCGGCCATTGATTACATCGCCCACGGCTAACTCAACTAACTTATTTGACTTAGTACGAGGCAGTTCAGGGGCGGCGACAATTAAGTCCGGCACATGGCGCGGGCTGGCTTGCACCCGAAGCGCGGTCTTAAGTTCTTTTTCAAGCTCTGATGTTAGTTCCGCGCCGCCCTTTAGCGTTATGAAAAGAACTACTCGAGTATCGCTTTCGAAGTCTTGTGATACAGCCATTGCTTCTTGCACTTGGGCAAAGGTTTCAACCACTCGATAAATTTCTGCAGTGCCGATGCGCACACCTTTTGAATTTAGCGTGGCATCACTTCGACCATAGATAATAAAGCCACCTGATTTAGTTTTAGCAGCAAAGTCACCATGGGTCCACACACCAGCACAACCTTCGTAGTAAGCACTTCGGTACTTGGCGTTATCTTCATCGCCCCAGAACCCAATTGGCTTTGATGGGAAAGGCACGGTGCAAACTAGTTCGCCCTTTTCATCGCTAGCCGCAGACTTTCCTTGCACATCGTAAACATCGGTTGCCATGCC
>CAJAFH010000014.1 GCA_903939005.1 uncultured Actinomycetes bacterium
CCTTGTGCAGCAAGTGTTTGCAGGTTTCGACCGCGCATGATTACTGAAATTATTTCAGGTGCTTCGACAACTACCCGATCGACTCGAAGGCCGTGATGTAGAGATCGATAAATTGGTATAACAAATCGCCAATACACAATGCTAAATCCCATTGCCGAATACAGAATAATCCAAAACCCAAGATTTAATGGATGTCCGATAAACATTGGGCCATTTAGAATTTGATGCATAAATGAAAGTGCGATAGCGGCATAAGTTGAGATGTGTATTAGCCACCAGGTTTCATAACTTAATTTTGCGCGAGCTTTTTTATATGAAGTGATACCAGCGGTAATCATAAAAATAAAACCAGCTAGCGCTGCCCACATCCAACTAAAAGTCGTCAGTATGCTCCAAAATTCACTAATCAGCTGTTCTTGGAATTGTCCGGCGTAACCAATTGTGATCATGGCTACGTGATACGCAATTAAATAAAGTGACCAAGGACCGAGCTTGCGGTGCCAAGTTACTAAGCGATCATGGCCTACTCCGCGTTCTACCCAAGGAATTCGCGCAACTAGAAGAATTCCAAGCAGTGCAAAGTAGGTTCCGATTAGTGCAGCGAAACGTGAAATCGTTTGCAAAATTGGATAGAACGAAGCAATATCTGATTTACGCATTGTGGTTAGTTCAAGAGCCACAGTTAGACCTAAACCCAAACCAGTTAGCAGCGCCGCCCAATCAGTTCCAGCAGCACTGAACTTGCGTATTGATATTCGGTTCATTGGTCTACTTAACTGCTTTTTCCTGAGAATTATCTGGAAGGTAGGTGGGTGCTAGGTCTGATTATTTTGCGCAGAAAAGCTCTGATTTAGGCGTGATCCCAGTCAATAGGTAGCGATCTACCGCGGAATCCACGCAAGTTGAGCCACGACCGTGGCCAGTATGGCCATCACCATCAAGGGTAATTAAGAGTGCAGAAGAAAATATTTTTGCGAGTGACTGCGCCCATTTGTAAGGAGTTGCTGGATCTCTGGTTGTTCCGATAACCAGAATCGGTTTTGTATTTATGCTCTCGATTTCAATTTGTTCCACGCGGCCTAAGTTTGGCAAGTAACGACAGGCTAATCCGGCATAAGCCAGATATGGTCCAAATATTGGCGCCCTGTCAGAGAATTCAGCAACGCCTTTTTTAAATACCGAAACAGTTTCTAATTCATTTTGGTCAAGGCAACTAATTACTTGTAGCGCATCGTTTTCATTACTTAAGTAACTTCCATTTTCTTGGCGACCGGCATATTGATCTGCCAAAGTTAAGAAACTTGTGCCAGTTCCTAGCGTTGCTTCTTTGAACGCATCACGCAAAACTGGCCAACCTGATTCACTGTCATATAGAGCTGATGCAATTCCGAGTAATACTAAGCCTTCGGTAACTTCACGACCAGATTTACTTTCAAGTGGTGTGATTGCAGTCTTTGCCAGCAAGTTAATAACTTGGGTTCGCGCTGATTGTAAGTCACCTGTTAAAGCACATGAACTAATTTTCAAACAATTACTTATAAATGCGTTAAGTGCTGATTCAAAACCGATTGCTTGGCCGAGCACGGCTTCACGATTACTACTATTTGGATCAACTGCACCATCTAATACAAATCGACCAACGCTTTCAGGAAATAGCTCGGCAAATAAAGTTCCGAGGTATGTGCCATAAGACTTTCCTAAGAAGTTCAACTTTTCATCGCCCAGCACGGCACGTAAAACTTCTAAATCGCGCGCACTATTTAAAGTGCTGTAGTTGATGAGATGTTTGGTATTTTCCGAACATTTTGCAAAATAATCTCGCGCATCACTTATAAATAGTGCGAACTCAGCTTCATCATCTGGTTTCGGATCTGCTGCAAAACTCGCATCAGTTTCAGCATCACTTAGACATTTAATTGCAGCGCTATCCCCGACCCCACGTGGATCAAAACCGACGATATCGAAACGTTCCAGAATCTCAGGGCTAACTATGTACTCAGCGTTATAGGCGTAATCGACCCCTGATGAGCCTGGCCCACCTGGGTTTACGAGCAACGAGCCAATTCGGCGATCCTGATCGAGGGCTTGAAAACGCAACAGCGCTAATGTGAAAGCGCCTTGCGATAAATCTGCATAATCAATCGGAACTAGCAAAGATGAGCATTGGTAATTTCCATAGCAATCTCGCCATTTAAGTTCTTGGGTTTCGTATTGGGAAAGGGAGGAAAGCGGTTCGGGTTCAGTTGCCGCGCAACTGGTTAAAAATATGAGTGAAGCGAGTGCTACTACAAACTTTTTTAAATTCATGCTTGAGCTAATTGGCACATTAGTGCCTCTAGCGTGAGTAGAGGAGCCGCGTTGTGACTTAAATTGGTACGAGCCGACATGATCGCATCTATTTTTGAAACAGTTTTAGCAGCTGGAATTCTCTCGGCCATCTTAGAAATATCTGATGCAAATTCTTGATTAATTAGCGCACCCTGAGTGCCGGATTGAATAAACATCACATCGCGATACAAGGTTGCGATATCTACCAGAGCGCCATCAATAGAATCTCTAATCATTCGCGTGGTTCGTGATTTCTGTTCTTTCTCTAAATCTTTAATTGCTTTTGAACCACCAGTTGCCATCCCGCGTCCAGTTGCTCCTTTACCCCAAGCCTCAGCTAATTCAGTGCTCTCTTTTTCATCACGGGCGCTGGCTGCAACTTCAGCTTCTTC
>CAJAFH010000015.1 GCA_903939005.1 uncultured Actinomycetes bacterium
AGGAAATAAGATTCCTAGGTTCATACCCGCGAGAGGAAAGTAAATGATTGATATCAAATTACTACGCGAGAACCCTGATTTAATTCGCGCCTCTCAAACTGGTCGTGGCGAAGATGCCGGCATCGTTGATCAAGTTTTAGCTCTCGATGAAAAGCGTCGCGCTGCAATTAATGAATTCGAAGCGCTTCGCGCAGAGCAGAACACGCTTTCTAAAGCAGTTGGTAGCGCTAAAGGCGATGAGAAAGCAGCCTTACTTGAAAACGCTAAAGATTTGGCAAATAAAGTTAAAGCTGCCGATAGTAAGCGAGCTGAAATAGAAGTCGAAGCTAATGCCGAAGCGTTAAAACTTTCTAATGTACTTGACCCGGCGGCACCGATTGGTGGCGAAGCAGATTTTGTAATTATCGAACACGTTGGAACACCGCGTGAATTTACCGAATTCGAACCAAAAGACCATGTTGAGCTAGGCAAACTACTTGGCGCAATTGATACCGAACGTGGCGCAAAAGTTTCAGGTTCTCGTTCTTATTATTTAACTGGTGTTGGCGCACTTCTTGAATTCGCACTCGTTAACTACGCAATTAGTAGCGCAGTCAAAGCTGGCTTCACTCCAGTTATTCCACCAGTGCTAGTTAATCCAGCAGCCATGGAAGGCACTGGATTTTTAGGTCAAGCTGCCGAAAATGTTTATCACTTAGAAAAAGATGGCCAGTATTTAGTTGGCACCAGCGAAGTACCACTTGCTGCATTCCACATGGATGAGATTTTGCTGGCTGATAAATTGCCAATGCGCTACGCCGGTTACAGCACTTGTTTTCGTCGCGAAGCAGGCACCTATGGCAAAGACACTCGCGGAATTATTCGAGTACACCAATTTGATAAAGTTGAAATGTTTAGTTTCTGTCACCCTGATCAAGCTGTTGCCGAACACCAACGGTTATTGCAATGGGAGAAAGATTTCCTAAATGCAATGGAAATTCCTTACCGCGTAATCGATGTGGCATCAGGGGATCTAGGTTCAAGTGCGACTCGTAAGTTCGATATTGAAGCCTGGATTCCAACTCAAAAGGCGTATCGCGAAGTAACTAGTACTTCTAACTGCACCGAATTTCAGGCTCGCCGCTTAAATATTCGCTTTAAAGAAGGCGATAAAACTTCAGCGGTCGCCACGCTAAATGGCACCTTAGTTGCGATCCCGCGCATGATTGTGGCGATTCTAGAAAATCATCAGAATGCTGATGGAACTGTAAATGTGCCAGCTGCACTGCAACCTTTCTTAGGTATGACTCGATTCGAGTTAGTGTGACCGGTAGACGCCCTAAATTAATTGCTAGTGATTTAGATGGAACCGTCGTTGCGCACTACGGCGATATCTCACAACGCACTATCGATGCTTTCCGTCGCGCCCATGCAATGGGAATTGAGATTTTCTTTGTAACGGGTCGCCCGCCACGATGGATGCCAGAAATTAAAGAAGCATTTGGAATCGGCAATGCAATTTGCGGCAATGGCGCAATGCTTTATGACTTACATAATGGAAAAGTTCTTGAAGAATGGTTAATGCCAGTTGATGCTCAACTTGAAACCGTAAAACGATTACGAGCTGTAATCCCCCAAATAAGTTTTGCAGTTGAATCACATAATTATTTCCATCGCGAAAAGAAATACATTCCTCGTTGGGATGTGGGTTTAGACAACGTAGGTGTTGAAGCAATTGAAGAAATTATGACAGCACCGGCACTTAAACTTCTTGCGCGTTGTTCAGATCAAGAACTTTCATCTGATGAGATGTTAGAAATTGCACTCAAAGAATTAGCCGGCTTAGTTACCGTTACGCATTCAAACCCACATGATTCACTGCTTGAAATTTCAGCGATTGGTGTTTCAAAAGGTGCCACACTGTCAAAGATGGCAGCGCGGTTAAATATTGACGCAGCCGATTGTGTCTCATTTGGCGATAATCCAAATGATTTTTCAATGCTCGAATGGTGTGGTCGCTCATATGCAATGGCAGATGGCCACCCAGATGGACCAAAACACGCGAAATCAGTTGCGCTGCCACATACCGACGATGGTGTTGCGATTGTGATTGAAGAGCTGCTCGAACTTCCCGCTTAACTTCAAGTAATTTTTACTCAATTTTAGATAAGCGCCATCCTCAGGTAGATTACGCCGCGGAGGGCTCGCATAGCGGCCGAGTGCACCGGTCTTGAAAACCGGCAGGTGAAAGCCTCGAGGGTTCAAATCCCTCGCCCTCCGCCAT
>CAJAFH010000016.1 GCA_903939005.1 uncultured Actinomycetes bacterium
CCGAAGGCTTTGTAAAGCCAGGCCAACGTGAATTAGTAACTTGGTGCACAAGTGTTGAGCAAGTTATCGAAACACTTAATAAGTCTGGGAAGTAAATTGGCTAGTAACGAAATTAAGATCAGTCTGAAAATAGCAGCACCAGTGGATGAAGTTTGGGCAGCAATTGCTGATTGGGAGAGTCAAGGCGATTGGATGTTGCAGACTCGAGTTTGGGTTACCTCAGACATTCGAAGTGGTGTTGGTACTTCAATTAGTGCACTAACTGGGCCACTAGTTAAATCAGGGTTCAAATTTGGCTTACTGGACAAGATGGTGGTCACAAATTGGTTGCCACCGCGTTTGTGCGAAGTCGATCATGTGGGCAAGATAATTAAAGGCACCGGCAAGTTCGAACTCACTGATATTTCTAGGAACCAAGAGGTTGCAACTAACTTCGATTGGTCTGAAACCATCAAAGCGCCAAAGGTGATTTTTCTTTTGATCTATTTGCCCACCTATTTAGGCGTGCGAATCTCACTTCTACGCTTTCGGAGATCTCTTACCAATCGCTAGTAGCCTGTACTCCTATGAGCGCCTCAAAACCAGCCAAAACCTTGGCCGAAGTGCTCAAGGAGTTACCCGAAGAAGAACGCATAATTTTGACGATGCATCTCTTGCGCGGGCTGGCTGCCCCAGAAATTGCCAACTTAATTGGGGTGCCTGAACGGGCAGTTATATCGCTGATTTCGAGCGGAAAGTCCAGATTGAGCGCCCTACTCGGCCTTTAATTGCCATTCTTGATTTCTGTTTCACCCCCTAAATGCGAGATACTTCTCCCTCACACCCGCGTAAGATCTTTAAAGGAGTTCCAATGGCTGCCATGAAACCTCGTACTGGTGATGGCCCAATGGAAGTTACCAAGGAAGCCCGCTCCCTTGTTATGCGAATTCCACTAGAAGGCGGCGGACGTTTGGTCGTTGAAATGAATGCTGAAGAAGCTACAAATTTAAGTGCCGCGTTACACGCAGCGGTTGGGCTGATTAAGAAGTAGTAATCAGATAGCCTCACGCTTATGTCTCTACCAGCACATTTTCCAGATTTAAAGGCGATCCCGGCAGAACTTAAATTGGCTCTCGCCAGTGAAATTATTGCCCTTGGCTTCGTGGCGGTCGAAAACTCAGACCCGAAGGCTGAAAAAGAGTTCAAGTTGGTTGGCTCAACACTTTTGCTAAAAAACATTGCCGAAACTTTTGAAATCGATCTACTTGATGAACTTAAATTTTTTACCCCAACTGGAAAAGCTGGGGAATCATTCGAACTTCCAATTAGCGCACCAGATGCTAAATCCGAACGGTTATTACTAGTTGGCTTAGGCGATCAATCGCTAGCCGCTTTACGAGCTGCAGGTGCCACAGTTGGCCGTAAGGTCAAAGGTAAAGCACAAAGCATTTCAACTTTCTGCGCAACAACTGATACAAATGCAACAGCTCATGCTATCTCGGCAACTATGGGTGCCTATATTTGGAATTTAAAAAGTGGAGCTAAGCCACTAAAGCCAACAATTTATCTTTCTATTTCAACGTTGGCGTTAAAGCGTGCCCTTGCTGTTTCAGCCGCTGTATGGCGTGCTCGCGATTTGGTACACACGCCAGCAAATATAAAGACACCAGCCTGGATGGCGGCAAATGCAAAGGCAGTTGCTAAAGAGCGAAATATTTCGATAAAAGTATTAGCTGGTAAAGAGCTAGCGCCATTCGGTGGCCTGGTTGCAGTTGGTAATTCTTCGCGTAAATCACCACCACGTTTTATCGAAATTACATACGCGCCAAAAGGCTCTAGCAATTGGCCACACGTTGTATTAGTTGGCAAAGGAATTACTTTCGATACTGGTGGATATTCAATGAAGCGTCCATACGACACGATGATGGCGATGAAAACCGATATGGCAGGTGCCGCCGCAGTTCTCTGTGTCGTGAGTGCGCTTCCGGAATTAGCACCACGTGTTCGCGTTACAGCGCTATTAATGTGTGCTGAAAATGCGGTATCTGGCACTGCTCAGCGCCCAAGTGATGTCATAACTCATTTTGGCGGCACAACTACTGAAGTTCTAAATACCGATGCCGAAGGCCGCTTAGTTCTTGCCGATGGCTTGGCTTATGCAAACTTAAAGTTAAAGCCAGATTATCTAATCGATATTGCAACACTCACCGGCTCGGCATCTTTAGGTCTTGGCCGTCAATATGCTGCAATGTATTCGCGCGATGACAAATTGGCGGCAAAATTACATGAACTCGGAAATGAATCTGGTGATCGAGTTTGGCGCATGCCACTTATCAATGACTACATTGACGCGCTTGAAAGTGATATCGCTGATATTAATAACACCGCTGATAAAGGTGACTACAACGCTGGCTCAGTGACTGCGGCCCTTTTCCTAGAAAAGTTTGTCGGTGATCGCAAGTGGGTGCACTTCGATATTGCCGGTACTGGTCGTAGCGAAGTTGACGCTGGCGAAAATCCCAAAGGTGGTACTGGCTTTGGAGTTCGCTTACTAACAACTTGGATTTCGTCTCTATGATCTCAAATTTGTTTGATTATTCGGAAAACTTTAATCCTGAAGATGTTGTACTTGAACATGCACGTGCTCGTGGAGTTGAAGTTGGTGCTAATGACATCAGCGTCGGCACTGGTGTCTTTCTGCAGCAATTAGCGCACCTACTTACGGCGCAATCAGTTGTCGAAGTAGGTACTGGCTCTGGCGTTGGTAGCCTTTATTTATTGCGTGGCATGATCGACAGCGGCACGTTAACTTCTATTGATGACGAAGTAGAACACGCTCGCATTGCCAAGATGGCTTTTTACGAAGCCGAGATCGAAGCAGCTCGCTTTCGCCTGATTACCAATCCGGTTATGGATGTTCTAAGTAAGTTAACTGATCGCGCCTACGACTTGGTGATCCTGCGCCATGACCCAATCGATTTAACTTACACAATTGATGAAGCACATCGAATACTGCGTAGCGGGGGAGTCTTAGTTATTGACTCATTCTTTGGCGGTGGCAAAGTGCCAGATCCAGCACAGCGTGACCCAAAGACAATTGCGCTTCGCGAGGCTGGGAAAAGAATCAAAACCAACCGTGACCATTGGCAGAGTTCGCTATTGCCAGTCGGCGATGGTTTGTTGATCGCTACAAAGTTATAGGAAGATAGCCCCATGTCCAAGCCAGCGCGCATCTTTCGTCGCAAGCCAAGTCAGTTGGCTTTCTTAGATGATTTAGAAGAAAGTGCCAGCAAAAAACGCTCTCTGCCAACTGCATCAATAGTTGTACTTGCATTGGTTGCTGGCTTGCTCGGCGGCATACTTGGCGGAGATGCAACGAAAGGTTTAATTACAAGTGGCGTTAATTTAGTTTCGTCCACTTCAACCATTGAACGCTCACCAGATTCAGTAGCGGGAATTGCTGCGCGGGTTTTACCATCGGTGGTTTCAATTGAAACCATGTCAACAGATGGTGGTGGTTCCGGTTCTGGTTTTGTGATTGATCCAAATGGATATTTGTTAACCAATAATCATGTTGTTGCAGATGCGATGACCATTAAAGTAATTCTAAATGATGGCCGGGAATATGTAGCAAAAGTACTTGGTCGCGATGAATCATATGATTTAGCGGTTCTAAAGATTCCGGCAACTGGATTAAAGGCACTTCAATTCGGCGACAGCGCTAAAGTTCAAGTGGGCGATTCAGTGATTGCTTTTGGTTCACCTCTTGGACTATCTGGCACAGTAACCCAAGGAATCATCAGTGCCAAAGATCGCCCAGTAACTGCTGGCGATGACAACAGTTCAACTTCATTTATCAGTGCTTTACAAACCGATGCTGCTATTAATCCTGGTAACTCAGGTGGGCCGCTAGTTGATGCAACAGGTGCGGTAATTGGGGTTAATTCGGCGATCGCATCTCTTGGCAGCAGCCTGGGTTCACAGTCCGGATCAATCGGACTTGGTTTTGCGATTCCGATTAATCAAGCTCGCAAAACTGCGGATCAATTAATCAAAGATGGCAAAGCTACTTACCCCGTTATTGGCGTATCAGTTGATATGAATTTCACGAGCGGTGGAGCACTAATTTCGAAAAACTCCGCAGCCATCATGGCTGGTGGGCCGGCTGCCAAAGCAGGTTTGCGTGCGGGTGACTTAATCACCGCCATCGATGGCATGAAGATAAATACCCCCGAGGAATTAATTGTTGAAATTCGCACACATGACGTCGGCGATGAGGTCACTATCACCTACATCCGCGGTAAAGAGAGCCGTACTGCGAAGTTAATTCTGATCGCCGGTAAATAATGCAACCGATAGGCTAGCGAAATGTTCTTCGATCTCGGCGCTGGTGAATTACTTGGTTTAGCCGTTTTAGGCATGATTTTAGTTGGGCCAGAACGTTTGCCAAGGTTAGCCAGCGATGCGGCAAAGATGGTTAAGAAGTTGCGCAGTATTTCAAATTCGGCAACAGCTGAATTGCGCGAAAACCTCGGACCAGGTTTCGAAGATTTACAACCGAGTGATTTAAACCCAAAGACTTTTATTAAGAAACAAATCAATGATGTATTGGCACAAGATGAAGCGCCGCAGAAAAGTAAGCCAACCTACGAGAGCAAAATAGATCCGGACTTAATATGAGCGTAATAGATCAAGTTACCGAAGCTTTAGCAAAAGTTCAGGATCCAGAGCTACATCGTTCTATTACTGAGCTGGGCATGGTTGACCGAGTTGATTTTAAAGATGGTCGCCTTGAACTTCATGTGTTACTAACAATTTCAGGTTGTCCAATGAAAGATCGCCTGCGCAATGATGTAACTTCTGCCGTTAGTTCGATAGAAGGTATCTCTGAAGTAGATTTAACTTTTGGAGTCATGTCAGATAAGCAGCGCGATAATGTGAAATCACTATTGCGAAATGGCCGCGAAAAATTCATTCCATTTGCGCAACCTGATTCGCTAACCCGCGTAATCGGTGTTGCATCAGGCAAAGGTGGGGTTGGTAAATCTTCAGTCACTGCCAATTTAGCAATCGCAGCTGCTAACCAAGGTTTGAAAGTTGGAATTCTAGATGCCGATGTCTATGGCCATTCAATTCCGCGGTTAATGGGCTTAATCGGACAACGGCCAACTGCCATCGATCAAATGTTTATTCCACTTGAGTCATACGGCGTAAAGACGGTATCCATGGAGATGTTCAAGCCCGAACGCTCTGATGCAGTTGCTTATCGCGGCCCGCTATTACATAAAGTTCTCGAG
>CAJAFH010000017.1 GCA_903939005.1 uncultured Actinomycetes bacterium
AGCTGGTAAAGCAAGGGTCTTTATTTCCTACGACGGTGATTATGTAATTACTTCTGCAACTGCGAAAAATAATGAAATCGTCATCAAATACACGCAAGATTTAGTTTGGCGCTCACCGATTGTCTCTGATTTCCCAGGCGGTGCTGCTCGCAAAGCATTCCATGATCACGGCGAATATGGTTCGGGAGTATTGGGCATTTTGCCTGAATGGGATTCGCCTTTTTACGAATGGCATACATTTAGCGAAGAGATCTTGATTGTTCAGGGCAGCATAATTTCCTCGTTCGGCACAATGAAGCGTGGCGCCTACTTGTCTCATCCGGGCGGCGATGACACTGAGCATGGCCCTATGTATAGCAAAGAGGGTTGCTTAATGGTGGTATTGCGCGAAGGCCCGGTCGGCAACACATTCACACCTGCTGACCCAGCCGAGGTAGCATCACGCAGGGACTAATTAAGAGATCGGAATTGTTGTGCGCGATTTAGCAGAACTTAGAAAACTACATAGTTCAAAGTGGTTGCGCTATCCAGCTGATGTTCTACCGCTGCACGTTGCAGAAATGGATTTCGAAGTCGATCCCGGAGTTCGCGCAGTACTTGCCGAGATGGTTGCTAAATCTGATCTTGGTTATTTAGGGCCAATCCCTGAAGTTCCTGAAGCTTTTATTGGTTTCGCCCAACGTCACTGGGGCTGGACACCAGATGCAGCACAGATTCGCATGACAACTGATGTTGGTGTTGGTGTTGTTGAAGTTATTCGTGCACTAAGCAAGCCAGGTGACAAAGTAATTATTAATTCACCGGTCTATCACAGCTTCTACATGTGGCTAGACGAATTACATTTAACAACAGTTGATGCACCACTGATTCACGAAAGCGATGTTTGGCGACTTGATCTAGCGGCGATCGAAGCGCAATTTAAATCCGGTGCCCGCTTTATCTTGCTATCTAGCCCACATAACCCAGCAGGCCGCATTCATACCCTTGAAGAGCTAACTGCAATCGCTGAACTATCTAATAAATACAACGCTTATGTAATTAGCGATGAAATTCATGCGCCACTTACCTATGCGGATCAGAAATTCATTCCATATCTTTCAATTTCAGCTGCTCAACGCCGTGGAATTATGGTTACTTCATCTAGCAAAGCCTTTAACTTTGCTGGCTTAAAGGCTGCAATTATCGTTACTCAAAACCAAGAAATGTTTGAAGAGTTAAATGCTATGCCGGAGGCAAACCATTGGCGGGCTTCATTATTAGGCGGTTTTGCAATGGCAAAGGCTTTTGCAGGCGGAGATAAATGGCTAGCCGAAACCATGACCCAGCTTGATCACAACCGTAAGTTAGTTAAAGAGTTACTGGCTAAGTATTTGCCGGATGCTAAATATGTAATTCCGCAAAATAGCTACTTGGCTTGGATTGACATCTCTTGCTTGGGTCTTGGCGACAACGCGTCGGAATACCTAATTGAAAATAAGAAAGTTGCCTTTAATCCAGGCACCGAGTTTGGTGACCAGTTTGGCGCTTACATTCGTCTGAATTTCGCGACCTCACCTGAGATTATTGAAGAGGGAATCAAGCGCCTAGCTTCTTAAGCTTTCTTGCTTGAGTAAATCTCGTACTGCCATGGTTTTAGTGTCAAGGTCAAAGTAGTTTTGAGCTTTGCTAATTTACCGGTGCTAAATAGATAATACGAGGCGCTTAATTTACTTAAATTTAAAGTTACTTTTTGTGTTTTATCCGTCACATTTATTACGGTTAGCACTTTATTAGACCCCAATGTGCGAGAGTATGCAATCACCGAATTATTATTTCCCAGCGTCGGTACTAACTTGGCAGTTGAGTTATTCCACAGCGAGGCATTCTTACTCTTTAAAGAAACTAACTTGGTATAAAAAGTCGTTGTTGAGTTAGCAACTGTTAAACCTGGGATCAAGTCCTTTTCAAAGAATGCTAACCGCTTTGTGTTGCCGACTTCTTGTCCAGAATAGATCAACGGCATTCCTGGATATGTGAAAGTTAACGCGGCCATTGCAGAAACTGCATTGCCAAGTCGTTCAAACTCAGTACCACTCCAACTATTTTCATCGTGATTAGTAATAAAGTTCATTGGGAATGAACGTGTTGGATAGTTAAATACTTGATTTGCAGCTACAGCATC
>CAJAFH010000018.1 GCA_903939005.1 uncultured Actinomycetes bacterium
CACCAGCTCCCGCTGAGTGTGGACCTGCCAAAGGATTGTGACGGGAGTAATAAATTGATTAAAAAACGCTTTTTTGCCTCGTTCATGGTCGCGACTATTGCTGCAAGCGGTTTGGTAGCTCTATCAAGCACCGCATCAGCTGATGATCGCACTGTGACCGTGTGGACTCCACATACTCGCGCATGGCAGGTAACTGAATGGAAAGCGGCTGTTGCACGCATCCAAGCAGCTAACCCTAAGATCAATATCGTCTTGAAGACTGGTATTGATATGGCTACCTCACTTAAGGCAATCGTTGCCAATAAGTCTGATGGCCCAGATATTTCCGTTACAAATGGAAATGGAAATATGGGCTGGTTCTGTGCTGGCGGCGAAGGAATTTGGCAAAAGTTAAACACCATGATTTCAAGCAAGCGCGATGGTGTTAATTTGAAGACCACTTTCAAGCCTTCTGCTAACGCAGCAACTATTTCAGGAAATATTCGTTGTGCGCTACCAATGCCTGGAACAGAAGTATTTGCATTCTTCTACAATAAGGACCTGCTTGCCAAAGCAGGTTATTCAAAACCACCATCTACCACAACTGAACTTCTCGAATACTCAAAGAAGTTAACAACATTTGATAAAGATGGAAATATTCTGACTGCTGGTTTTGTTCCAAAATCTGGCTACTACGGTTGGGGCATGGAATCAATGTGGCTCGGTCAAGCATTTGGTGCTCGTTGGTATAACGCAAATGGCTCATCAGGTCTAGCTACTGATACCAAGTGGGCAAAGATGCTTACTTGGCAGAAGAAGTTCATAGCTGATGTCTATGGTAACGGCGATTTCGAAAAGGGTTCAAAAGCTCTAACTAAGTTCAATGCTGCAAAGGGTGGCGAATGGGGCGTTAAACACGACTTCATTACTGGTCGCGTTGCCATGAAGATGGACGCGAACTGGATGGCCCCTCTTTATTGCACTGGCGATTCATGGGCACTTGCTGATACCTGTAAGTATGTAAATATGGGCGTTACTGGATTCCCAACCGATCCTTCAGTAACAGCTACTAACGCAGGTGCAGGCCTAGTTGGATATCCAATTGCAGGTATCTCAAAGACATCTAAGAACGTTAAGGATGCTTGGATTGTTCTTAAGGGATTAGCCACTGATGTAAAGCTTTCATATGCATATGACGCAGTTGGTGGCGCTCCATCACCTTTGACTGCTTCTGCTGCAAAGCCAACAGGGCTACCAAAGTGGTATGAACCATTCTATGCAATTCAAAATCACCCTAAATCACTCTATAAGTTGATGCCTAATACAGGTGAACACCAAGATGAAACAATCTTGGCTGATCTAATGGCTGCATGGCAAGACGGTGCAATCACAGACCTAAAGGGTTCTCTACAAGATGCTGCAGGCAAGATTGATCAAATCATTGCCCGCAACCAGATTGATTTAGGTTAACTAAAACAAACATGTTAAACACGATGGCAGGAGCAACCTCCCTTTTCCGCAAGAAAGGGGAGGTTGCTCCTCCACGTAAAAAACTTAAGGTTCCCCGCCTTTTTATTTTCTTGTGTCTAGCGCCTTGGTTGTTTGGCATTATTTTCTTCACTGCTTACCCAATGATTTCCAGTTTCTATCAATCATTTACTCGATACAACATTATTGATAAGCCGGTATTTATTGGTTTAGATAACTATGAACGTATGTTTTTTGAAGATGATGACTTCATGAAAGCTTTAAAGAATACTATTTGGATATCTGTTATCAGTATTCCGCTTAGAATTTGTTTTGCAATTTTTGCCGCATGGTTGCTGACTCGTCCAAAGCGTGGTCGCAATATCTATCGCACAATTTTCTTCCTACCATCAATGGTTCCTGCGGTTGCAGCAACTATCGTATTTACTTATGTTTTCAATCCGGTTTATGGTCCAATCAATAAAGGGCTTGAATTCGTAGGCATTAACAATCCGCCTTATTGGTTCCTCGATCCAAATTGGTCGAAGTGGGCCTTAATTATTCTTGGCCTTTGGGGCATCGGTGACACCATGATTATCTTCTTGGCAGGGTTGCTTGATGTACCAAAGTCTTTATATGAAGCTGCCGAGCTCGAAGGTGCAAGTGGTTTTCAATCATTTAGATTCATAACTCTTCCCCTTTTAACTCCAGTTATCTTTTTCTCTGGCGTCACTGGTGTCATAGGCTCGTTCCAATACTTTACACAGGCATTCGTTGCCTCTGGCCAAGTAAATGACTATTCAAAAGCCATGTATTTCTATGCCACTCATATCTATCAGACCGCATTTAAAGCCTATGAAATGGGCTATGCATCAGCGCTAGCTTGGTTCTTGCTCTTGATTACCATGCTTTGCACTTTGGTAATTCTGAAGACTCAAAAGCGATGGGTCCACTATCCAAACGGGAGCCTATTTAAATGAGCCAATTTACCGATGAGAAGTTAAAGCAAATTGACCGAGAAGCCGTAATTCTTAAGCGTAAGAAAAAGTCTAAGGATTTTCTTCAAACTGTTGGAGATCACTCAGCTCTTATCACTATGTCAGTTATTTTCGCATTTCCGCTATTTATGGTCTTCATCATTTCGCTGATGAGTGCCGGCCAAGCTGAAACTAGATCTTTCTGGCCAAAACCATTTGTTTGGCATAACTACATTGAAGTATTCACCACGGTCCCATTCCTGAAGTGGACCTTAAACACCATGTTTGTTTCAGTCATGGGAACAATTGGTGTGGTGATTTCAAGCGTTCCAGCTGCCTACGTACTATCTAGGTTGCAGTGGAAAGGTCGCCATACAACTTTCCTAATTATTCTGGGAACAATGATGCTTCCTGGTCAAGTAACTCAAATTCCGGTTTACATAATCTTTGCAAAACTAGGATGGATTCCATCGTTCTTGCCTTTGATTGTTCCGGCCTTCTTTGGAAGTGCATTCTCGATATTCCTGTTACGTCAATTCTTTACAAGCATCCCTGATGAAATTTCAGATGCCGCCCGTATTGATGGTTGTAGTGAGTTCAAGCTAATGATGAGAATTGTGGTTCCCCTAGCCAAGCCAGCCATCTCGGCCATTGCGCTATTTGCATTCCTCGGATCATGGAACGACTTCTTTGGGCCACTTCTCTATATTGCCGAAAACCCAGATTTATACACTCTCGGCATTGGTTTAAATGCCTTTAAGGGCGACCACCACACTGAAACAAGTTTAATGATGACGGCATCTGTTCTATTTATGCTGCCAGTCATTGTGATCTTCTTTTTTAGTCAGAAAGTCTTCATTGAAGGCGTTACCCTCACTGGCGTAAAGGGGTAGAGGATCAAATGAAGAATGCAGCCGTAGGAATCCCCGCGATTCCTTCACTCATGCGTGAGATCAATGAGCGTCGGGTAATCGATACCTTGCGCTCAAATGGTGCACTCCATGCGGCTGAAATTGCTCGCTTAATCGGATTATCTAAACCAACTACCTCTGACATTTTGCGTGGTTTGGTCGATTTCAATTTGATTCGAGAGTTTGAACCCGGCGAAGGTGATTCAAAGCGAGCTCGTCTGGTTTATGAAGCCATAAGTGATTTGAAAGTATCACTGGCCATCGATATCGGAACTCGTTTTATTCGTGCCGCGATTGGTGATTTAAATTTAACAACTAGAGCTGAAGCTTCTATTCCGGTTAATTCACTTAAGTTGAGTGATTTAACAAAAGTTATGCACCAAGCGGTAGATAAAGTCTTAAAAGAGTCTGGTTATAAATTAAAGGATGTCGCCACAATAGCTGTAGGCACTCCTGGTGTAGTTGATCAAAAGACTGGCATCGTTTCAATCGCAGGAACTATCAGCGCACTCGATGGCGTAAATTTGGCCGAGTTAATTCGCCAAGAGTTTGGAATCTATCCGACAGTTGAAAATGACATTAACTTAGTAACTGTCGGCGAACAGAGCGCAGGTCACGGAGTTGGAATCAATAACTTTGCCGTTCTCTCGGTTGGTTCTGGTTTAGGTTCTGGAATTGTTCTAAATGGAAAGCTTCATCGAGGGCACCGCGGTGCAGCTGGCGAAGTTTTCTATGTACCTTTCGGAGACCCACACGACACTCATCGCAGTGCAACTAACCCATCTGGTGACCGCATTGCCGAAATCACTCGTGAACTTGCCAAGAAGTATAAGAAATCTGCTTTAGTAGAACCATATTCAACTATTGAAATTCTCAATGCAGCCAAGGATGGCGACGAATTAGGTCGCGCAGTGATTGAACAAGAGGCTGAGCGTATTGCGCTTTATGTTGCTGCAATTTCTGCAATTGTCGACGTCGAGCTTGTTGTTTTATCTGGCGGTATTGGGCGGCAGGCGGAGTTCTTCATCGCGCCAATCCGCAAATTAGTTAATGAGATTCTGCCATTCCCGCCAAAAATAGAGATTTCCAAGCTTGGGGATAGCGGAATTTTGGTTGGCGCTCTTCAGATAGCTACGGCTCAAGCTTGTGACTTGGTTTTCCAAACCCAGACTGGCGGTATCCCAAAACCAATAGCTGGGTCTATGTAATGAAAATTGCAGTAATTGGCGGGGGTTCAACTTATACCCCCGAACTTATCGATGGAATTTTGCAGCGACATAACCGTTTACCGGTATCAGTCATCCACCTAATCGATATCGATTTAGAGCGTTTGGAAATCATTGCCGCTTTTGCAAAGCGAATGATCAAAGCTGCTGGCCGCGAGATTGAAATTGAGTTTTCAACAGATGCTCGCAAGGGCATTAGGGGTGCTTCGTTTGTTGTTAGCCAATTTAGAATTGGTAGCCAGAAAGCACGTCACCGTGATGAATTGTTGGGGCGCAAATACGGTTTAGTTGGTCAAGAGACAGTTGGAGTTGGGGGCTTTGCAAAAGCACTTCGAACTATTCCAGTGGCACTTAACATTGCTCAGATTATTCAAGAAGAAGCGCCCGATGCAATGTTGCTTAACTTCACAAATCCAGCTGGCCTCATTACTCAAGCCTTGAAAACCCATGCCCCTAAAGTTAAATCAATTGGTTTGTGTAATGTTCCTTGGAATACCCGAATCGAAATCGCGGGTGCTTTAGATGTTGCGGCTAATTCGGTTGAATTTGATTATGTTGGTTTAAATCATCTCTCTTGGATCCGTGGCGTCAAAGTAGATGGTGTTGATCGCAGTCCTGAGGCAATTGCAGCTTTTCGTGGTCTAACTATTAATAAGGCAACACCAGGTGACTCCCCTGCCTGGATTCAAAGCACAATTGATTATCTGGAGGCTATCCCGAACTATTACCTGCTTTATTACTACGAAGAAAAGGCTTGGGTTAATTACCAAATGAGTAATCCAACCCGAGCGAGTGAAGTTATGAAAATTGAAGAAGCTTTGATGGCGAAATTCGCTGATGAAGCCATCGTTACCAAACCTGCCGAGTTAATGGAACGCGGAGGTGCCTACTATTCAGATTCTGCAGCTGAATTAATGGCTGATATTCATAATGATGCCGGCACTATTCACATCGTAAACACCCTTAATAATGGCGCTATTTCAGGTTTTGCCGATGATGCTGTTATGGAAATCCCGGCTGTAATAACTAAA
>CAJAFH010000019.1 GCA_903939005.1 uncultured Actinomycetes bacterium
TTAATTTTAAACTATTCAGACTTTGCAGCTGGTGGGGCTGGCGCTGGAGTTGGTGCGGCTGCCGGAACCGAAGCAGTAGAACTTTTGGCTGAGTCTGTCTTATAGAAACCTGAACCTTTAAAAACTACGCCGACAGCGGAATAAACCTTCTTAACTTCGCCTTTGCATTCTGGGCATTCGGTTAACGAGTCTTCGGTAAATGATTGGAAAGTTTCGAATTCGTGGCTACACGCAGTGCAGGCATATTGATATGTTGGCATTCGATTCCTTTCCGGCTCTGGTTACCAAAAATTTAAGCCTGTTGGATAGGCGCAGTAGAGGGAAGTCTAAAGAAGTGGGACGATTGAGGCTAATCGGAGCGGGCCAGAAAGGGTAAATCATGAAGTTGAAGCAATTTTGTGGTGTTCTCGCAACAGTAATTCTGATGGCAATTCCAGTTGCTAATGCAAATGAAGTAGTCACTACTGACCCGGCAAGTGGCTCGACAGTCTTAGTATCACCTAGCGCTGTAACAATTATTACAACAGTGCCGCTAATGGCCGATGGAAACAGCGTTGAAGTTACCGACCCTTCAGGTAATCGTGTCGATGATGGAACGCTAGCAATTGCAGATACCGAAGCACTGGTCGGGCTAATTCCATTAACAGTTGGTGGCTACTACACCGTTAGTTACACGCTACTCGCCGAAAATGATATTCCGCTAACTGGCAATTATCGTTTCAACTTTACTGCGCCAGATTCCGTTTCATCACAATCACCATCTCCGATTGCAATAGACGAAACGGCTAGTGCTCAGCCAAGTGCGGGCAGTAGTAAGGGAACCGATTTCTTAGTGATCATGTTATTAGTGCTATCTATTTTAGTTCTTGTCGGATTAGGAATGTATGCGCGGAAAATCTTTAACGAAAGATGAGCCAATCGGTAGTTAGCAGCTTATTGACCGTTTTTAAATTTACTTCAATAACTTCAAGTTTCTTCCTAGTAGGCGTTCTACTGGCAATAACTTTCTTAACTCTTGATATAAATGGAAAAGTAGCTCAAACAAATTTTGAATTAAGAAAACTTGCCGCAATCGCAAGTTTGATTTGGCTGCTTTCAAATCTCGCTTTCATTGTTTTAACCTTGGCAAATATTCTGAACTCCAGTGTTTCAGAAGTTTTACAGCCAAATATTTTGCGCTCATTCCTATTACAGGTTCCACTAGGTCAATATCTATTTACGCAGCTCTTGCTTTCCATTTTAATTTCAATAATCATTCCTCGGTTTAACTCGATCGGGACCGGTACATTTTTGTTACTTGCCACGTTGCTGGCGATCGTAATTCCAGTTTTTCAGAGCCATTCGGCATCTGGTGGTTCACACTTAATGGCCATTGGTTCGCTAGCCATACATGTAATTGCACTCGCTCTTTGGGTCGGTGGCGTATTTGCTCTAGCGTTTTTAACCCCTGAAAACAGAGCTGCAGCTGTGCCGCGATTTAGCGTTATGGCACTTTGGGCAGCAATTGCCGTTGTGGCTAGCGGTAGCGCTAATGCCTATATCCGCCTTAACTTTAAGGAAGCGTGGGGTAGTAGTTATACCTACTTAGTTATAGCCAAAGTCTTTCTTACTGCTGGCTTAATTGTAATTGGTTACTTGCATCGCAAGAATCTTACGAAATTATCCGCACTTAAAGGTTCTAAATTCCTGCAATTAATTTTGGCTGAAATTGTCATCATGGTTCTTACCTTGGTGATTGGTTCGCGACTGGCTTCTAGTCAGCCACCAGAGCGCGAATCAGGTTTAGTTGTAGACCGTGCTCTATCAATTGTTGGGGTCAAGATGCCACAACCGCCAACACTTTCGCGCATACTTCTTGGTTATGAACCAGATGCGTTCATGATTGGGCTACTAGTTATCGCGGTTGCGCTCTATATAAAAGGTGTAATGGTTTTAACAAAGCGCGGCGATAAGTGGCCAGTTGGTCGCACAATATCTTTTGCAATCGGTATTAGCGCAGTAGATTTTGCAACTAGCGGTGGCTTAGGTTTATACGCACACTTCAGTTTCTCTTGGCACATGGTTGCTCACATGACACTTGGCATGATTGCACCGATCGCCATTGTGTTAGGTGCACCGATTACTCTGGCACTTCGAACTTTGCCCCAAGGTAGAAATTCAGAAGAGCGTGGTGTGCGCGGGACTTTGCTTTCAGCGCTGCATTCACGGTACTCATCAATAATCGTTAACCCAGTTGGTGCGCTAGTCATTTTTGATGGTTCGCTCTTTTTGCTTTATTTCACATCGCTATTTGGCAAATTAATGAATACTCACGCCGGTCACTTGTTTATGAATATTCATTTCTTATTAGCGGGTTTTCTTTTCTTCCACGTAATCATCGGAATTGATCCAAATCCAAAGCGCCCACCATTTCTGGTGCGCATTGTGACTTTGTTGGCAGCGATGAGTATTCATGCATTTTTCTCGGTCGCTTTGATGTCTTCTTCAACCTTGATTGATTCAGGTTACTTCGCAGCTCTGCAGACACCTTGGGTGGGTGATTTATTGGCTGATCAAAATAAGGGCGGCGCAATTGGCTGGGCAATGGGCGAAATTCCAATTTTGATCGCACTAGTTGCGACCTTCATTATGTGGACTCGCGACGATGCGCGTGAAGCGCGCCGGATTGATCGCTCAGTGGAACGAATGGCAGCCATGGGGCAGCCAGATGAGTTGGCTCAATATAATAAGTACCTACAAGAACTTGCTGATCGCGAACGTCGGTCCGGCAAATAAGTGATGGAGTAACAATGGACGCGCTCTTTGATTTACCAAGTGAGTATAAAGATCTGCGCGCAAGTGTTCGTTCATTAGCTGAAAATGAAATTGCTCCACATGCACAAGCTGTCGATGAAGATCACCGTTTCCCCCAAGAAGCATTCGACGCGTTACAAAAAGCTGGCTTAGCAGCTTCACATGTACCAACTGAATTTGGTGGCGAAGGGGCAGATGCTCTCGGAGTTGCAATCATTATTGAAGAAGTTGCTCGAGTTTGCGGATCTTCCTCGCTTATTCCAGCCGTAAACAA
>CAJAFH010000020.1 GCA_903939005.1 uncultured Actinomycetes bacterium
CCAAAGTTAATTTAGTTAAGTTAATCTAGGTTCATGGATCAACAATTAGCTGCCGAGGTTTCAGCCTGGATTGCCGATGACCCGGATCCAAAAACTGCAGCGCAATTACAATCCCTGCTAGCTGCCGGCAACGAAGTAGAACTTCGTAACTACTTCAATGGCTTTTTGCAATTTGGAACCGCTGGATTGCGTGGCCCAATTGGCCCCGGTCCCTCATGCATGAATAATGCAGTTGTTGGTCGTACCGCAGCTGGCCTCGTTGCCTATATGAAAGAACGCGGTCTAACTAGTGTGGTTATTGGTCGCGATGCGCGCCACGGTTCCGAGGATTTCACTCAAACTAGTGCTGAAATCTTTAGTGGCGCTGGCATGAAAGTTTATGTATTGCCCCGTCCGCTACCAACGCCAGTTTTAGCGTTTGCGGTGAATGAATTAGGCGTTGATGTTGGCGTAATGGTCACTGCTAGCCATAACCCACCGCAAGATAATGGTTACAAGGTCTACTTAGGTGGCACTGTTGATGGCATTGAATATCGCGGTAGCCAGATTATTACGCCAACGGATAAATCAATTTCAAACCAGATCGACCAAGTAACTTCGCTTAAATCACAGCCACGTGGCACTGACTGGGAAGTTTTAGATGAAGAGATCGTTCATAAATACACAACTCGCACTGCGCTGTTAGGGCCAAGGCCGGCTGACCTTAAAATTGTTTACACCGCGATGCATGGGGTTGGCACCAAGACTTTGCAACGGGTATTTCATAAAGCTGGATTTGCCTCGCTAATTTTGGTTGATGCGCAAGCTGATCCAGATCCAGATTTTCCAACTGTGGCATTTCCGAATCCCGAAGAACCTGGTGCCATTGATTTAGCGCTAGAGACTGCCAAAGCATTTGATGCTGATTTAGTAATAGCCAATGATCCTGATGCTGATCGCTGTGCGGCAGCAATTAAGGATCCGAAAACTGGTTGGCGCATGCTTCGTGGCGATGAGCTAGGTGTGGTTTTGGGTGAATCAATTGCCCGCAATACCAAATCAGGAATACTGGCAAATTCAATTGTCTCGTCCTCAATTTTGAGCAAGATTGCTAAACATTACAATTTGGATTTCACTGAAACGCTAACTGGATTTAAATATCTGGCCAAGATTCCAAATTTAACTTTTGGTTACGAAGAGGCGCTCGGTTATTGCGTAGATGCCCAAACTGTTAACGATAAAGATGGCTTGTCTGCCGCCCTAATGTTGGCTCAAATAGCCGTTGATCTTAAGAGCCAAGAAAAAACAATTACTGATCTACTAAATGAGGTATGGGCTCGCCATGGTTTCCATGGAACTGAGCAAATATCTATCCGAGTAAATCAACTTAGCGATGTAACCAAGTTGATGACTGGACTTCGGGCTAATCCGCCTCAAGTGATTGCTGGTCGGGCCGTTGAAAGTATTGATGATCTAGAAAAACCAAGTAATGAATTGCCGCCAACTGATGGCTTGCGAATTTGGCTAGCTGGTGGAATTCGGATAATTATTCGCCCCAGTGGTACCGAGGCAAAGATGAAATGTTACGTCGAAGTTATCGCCCCAGATTCGGTAAGTGCCCAAAAGGTCCTCGATGAACTAAGATCACCTTTACAGGCGTTACTCACACTTAATTAGCAGCGAAAGGCGCAGTCCCATGAGCTTCTATGGCCTCGTCGATGGCAGTGATTCTTCGCTCCGCAACTATTTAAAACAGCTACCTGGCGTCGATCAAGTCGGCGCTGAAGCCCGCGCTGCCATGTTGGCAACTCGCAGCATTAAGACGACGAGTAAAGCTTGGGCAATTGATACCGCAATCTCAATGGTTGATTTAACAACTCTGGAAGGCGCCGATACTCCAGGCAAGGTGCAAGCGCTTTGTTCTAAAGCTTTCCGCCCAGATCCAACTGATTTAATGGTGCCCCGCGTTGGCGCAGTCTGTGTTTATAACGACATGGTTGGCATTGCCCGCCAACATTTAGATTCGATTGGCGCACACGAACTACCAGTCGCTGCAGTTTCAACTGCGTTTCCATCAGGACGTGCTTCGATGGCCGTTAAATTGCAAGATACCGAAGATGCCATCGTTGCTGGTGCTGCTGAAATTGATATGGTGATCGATCGTGGTGCTTTTTTAAGTGGTCGCTTGATTGAAGTTTTCGAAGAGATCGTAGCGATTAGAGAAGTATGCGGTGATCGCGCTCATCTAAAAGTAATTCTAGAAACTGGCGAGCTAGTTACATTGGACAACGTTCGCAAAGCTTCATATTTGGCAATGCTGGCAGGTGCTGATTTTATTAAGACTTCAACTGGCAAAGTTGCCCCTGCTGCAACTGCGCCAGTGGTCCTAGTAATGCTCGAAGCAGTTCGTGATTTTTATGACTTAACTAAAGTGCGTATCGGCGTAAAGCCAGCTGGTGGCATTCGCACAACAAAAGATGCCATTAAGCAGCTTGTTCTGGTAAATGAAACTGCTGGCCC
>CAJAFH010000021.1 GCA_903939005.1 uncultured Actinomycetes bacterium
ATTGATTGCGCATTAGCGATTCGTGCGCAAGGAATTAGGGCAGCCGATGTCGAAAGTATTGAGTTAGGTGTTGCGTCTCCGGTAATTCGCACAATTGGTGAGCCGCGCGAAGAGAAGATCCATCCAAAATCTGGGTATCACGGAAAATTTTCAGCTCCTTACACGTTAGCAACTGCATTTCTTGGTGGTGGCGGCCTAGGTGTTTACCTAGATGATTTCTCCGAAAATAATTGGGATCAGCCAGAGCGCCTGGCGCTAGCAGCCAAAGTAAATGTCGTTGCCGATGATCAAGCCACAAAGATTTTCCCAAATGCTTTTGCAGCCGTTCTGACTGTTAAAACCACAGATGGCCAAACACACACCCATAGAGTTGCCGCAAGTTTGGGAAGCAAAGAAGCGCCACTTACCAGAGCACAGCTAATGCAGAAATTTAATTTGAATGCCTCTCGCTATCTGGCAGCTGATGCAGTTGAACAAGTATCAAAATATGTTAACTTTGAAAATCAAGGCGATCTAACTGCCTTAATGAAACTCTTATCAACTAAGAGCGCATGAACCGCCGCGTTTATCAAGATCCGCGGGTAGTTGCGCTCATTGCAGCGATGGGTCTCGGCGCTGTGATGATTGATAACACTGCAGTCACCACTGCAATTCCATCAATTCAAGCTGACTTCAACGCCGAAACTAGTGCCTTGCAATGGATTTTAAGTGCCTTAAGCATTACAACGGGAACGATCTTGCCTTTCGCTGGTGCTTTCGGCGATAAATGGGGCGCACTAAAGGCATTTCGCATCGGAATGATTATCTTTGGAACCGGCGCATTGCTCGCATCTTTTGCGACTTCTTTTCCTATGTTATTAGCTTGCCGAATTTTCCAAGGTTTTGGATTGGCATTTATGTTGCCAAACGGTGCCGCTATTTTGAATGCCAATGTTGATCCAATTTCGCGCAATAAGGCTGTTGGCCTTTGGATTAGTTTTAGCTCAGCTGGATTAGTACTTGGCCCACTGTTTGGTGGGTTTCTAACTCAAGCATATGGCTGGCATGCTCTCTTCTATTGTCAGCCAGTGATATCACTAATCGGTCTTTCGCTAACTTTTCTTTTGCACGAAAGTGAAACCCATAAAAATATAAACCCCATCGACGTGCTTGGCATTCTTACCATCAGCGCCGCAACTTTATTTTTCTCAGCCGGTGTAATCGATTTAGGCCGAGCACGACCACATCCAGTCTTAGACGTTGTGCTTATTTCCTTTGGCGCATTCTTATACTGGGCTTTCTATCGAATTGAGAGTCGAGTTGCTCATCCACTTATTGATCCAGCTTGGTTTAAGTCTCGGCGAGTACGTGGCGTATTAATTGCTTGCTTCATTTATAACGCAACTATCCCGGCTGCCACTTTGCTAGTTGCACTCTTTAGTCAGAAAACTTTGGAATTTTCGCCTCGTATGGGTGGCTTAGTAATTCTTCTAATGTGTGTTTGTATGCCACTTGGTTCGACCATCTTGGGCAAAGTTAAGAGTTCAAACGAATTGCGTAAGGTTATGCTTTTAGCCTCATTCTTACTTGGCGTTGATTACATTGTTATCGCGCTCTTTGCGCAAAGTCCGATGCCGGTATTCCTATTTACATTAATCTTCTCTGGCTTCTTTGCCGGAATCCTCTTTGCCGGTGACACTGTGGCAATTATGGAATCTCTCGAACCTGCTAAAGCCGCATCGGGCATGGCTGCGCTTTCTATGGTTCGTCAGATTTCGGCAGTAATTGGAATTGCCATGATCGGAACCATCAGCGAAGTAATTGGAAACATGGCAGATAACGCTGTTACCGGCCGACTTTGGGGCATTGCAATTAGTGGATTTATTACCTTTAGCGCTTGGCTAATGCTTAGAGACGGATTAAAGAAAGATCAGTTAGTTTAATTTCGCTGCCCGCTTCATACAGTGTCCAGCTGCGATTAGCGATATCAATGATTTCACATTCACTTGGGGCTACATAGCCACTTGCTGGCAACTTAATGGTCTGCCCCGCAAAACCGTTAGCACCAATTGGGCGAATCTCACCAAAGGCGTTTTTATCTATATGGGTTTTGATCTGTGAAACTGAGCCTTCGCTACCTTCGCGACGATTCCATTTAGGCGCACCGTAAAACCAAGCGATGGCAACTGCGCCATTTGGTGTGTAGGCCCCGATGCGAAGTGATTGAGGTGGCACCCAAGTGTGGTCGCCAGCCACAATTACATCACCAGACATATGAAGTTCGCCTTCAAAGACAAAAAATTCTTCGGCGCATTCATAACTGCCTTCAATCGGGCGCGACCAGCCAGCTGGGAAATTCACAATCATTACACTGGTGCCATTTTCCCAAGTATGCAAGCGGTGCATCTTTACGACACCTGTTGAATCTGGAATCGGCACTTCAACTGCGCCTGACATGTCGCGCAGATCTTGGCTTTTAATTACCGACATAGTTGCCTACTTTCCGGTTGCTAAGGTGCGACGAGCAATCTTGGCAATTGCTTCATCGATCATTCGTCCTTTGGCATCGAGTGCTACGCCA
>CAJAFH010000022.1 GCA_903939005.1 uncultured Actinomycetes bacterium
GACTGTGGATAAGTAAATTTGAAATGTCCGATCGCACCGTTAGATGCCTTTCATGTCAATCAAAAAATCCAAAATTCAAACACGAGTGCTAATAGCAGCATCTCTGCTAGTCGCATCCATCCTCTCTAGCATCCTAATCTCAGTACTTTCAAATCAGAAGCAAAGTTTCTGGATTGCAAATCGCGAACTCACTCCCGGCCAACAAATTGCCGCCTCGGATATCTCAAAAGTTCAAGTCAACATTTCGGCGATTTCTAATAACTATGTTCCAGCCGAAGTTAATCCAATCGGCAGCATTGTGATTAATCGAATTCAGCGCACTTCGTTAATTGCAACTCAATCAATTAGCTCGCAAAACGAAGCCATCAATAGCGCCGAAGTTTCGTTGACGATTCGAGCAATTGATCTGCCGGCTTCTGTTTTAGCTGGAGATCGCATAAGTGTTTATCTTCTAGAAGATGCCGAGTCAGGTGCTTTCCCGTCTGAACCAGAGTTAGTGCTTAGCGATATCTACCTAGGCTCCATCGAACGTAAGAATTCCAATTTCGGGTCAGAAGCAGCAATCACCATTGCAATTGGGCGAGAAGAGATTTCGGATGTGCTCAGATCTACAACTTATGGTCGATTAGTGGTGGTCAAACTAAATGGTTGAAAGCAGTACACACACAATCATTACGGCGATATCAGATAGTAATTTTGAGAGTTTCGTATCGAGCAACTTACATTCCCAAGGCTGGGACATCGTTGCTAGAGCCGTAGATATTGCTGCGTTACAAGTTTTCCTTAGCCAGAATCCAGAAACAGCCAAGAACTCAATCTTGATTTATGCCCCAGATTTACCGGGCTTTAGCGATGACTCTGTTGCAAATTTGCGAACTGCAGTTCGCCACATTATTGGCTACGGCACAGAATCCGAGATAATTCGTTTTGGATCGCTTTCGCCAAGACCGACAGACCCAGCCGAATTAGTTTCGCAAATTCGCTCTGTTCTACGACGAGAATTTCGCGAACCGCTTATCTCCAGCCATAAAGTCAGCAATTTAGCTGGTGCCAAAGTTATTGCGATCGCATCTGCCGGCTCAGCAACAGGTGCCACAACTTTGGCGCTAAATCTGGCGATGGAATCTAGTTTGCTGGAAAAGCGGACTCTTCTCATTGATGGCAATTCAATCGAACCTACAATTTCAATTGCTCTGGAGCTACGCAATTTGAGAGGCGATCAAAACCCTAGGTTGGTCTCACAACTTCTTTGGGCATATGAATTAACTGAAGCCAAGAGTGCCAGCTTCGACAAATTCATGACTACTGCTTATGCAAATTTTGATCTAATAGTTATCGATCTCGGTTCGGTTTCAAATTTGGCTATGAAATTAACTGATCGTCGCTGGAATTCCCAATGTTTGATTTGGAGTAGCGATAACTGCGATGAAATTTGGATCAATTCAAGGCCAGATGAAATTGGCCGTTTTAGATTGACCCGGCTAATACAAGAATTAACCAAGAATAAAATCAAAGCAAAGTTGCAATTCATAGCAAACCTAGAAGTACCTCGTCGTCGCAGTGACCAAGGTGCCCATGAGTTAGCGGCGCAGATAGATGAACTAAATCCACTAAATCGATTGACTCTGCCCAGAGATAATCGGGCAGTGGCAGCTGCGGCAATCAGTAGTTCCTCGCTTAGCGAAGCAAGCCCAAAATCGATGTTGCGTAAGGCGATCCATAAGATTGCCAGCGAGGTCTAGTTTTAGGCTGCGGCAACTCTTCCAATAGAGTTAGCCCATGCGCGGATACTTGGCTTTAACTCCAGATGAGTTAGCTCAGCTATTAGGCGATGGCGAAATTTCAATAGATACCGCCTTTGTTCCAACTGGCCAATTTAAAAGCAGCAATCCAGAACTCGGTGAAGAAGAGTCCGAATACATTCTCTCGCTATTGGCCGCTGAAGATTCAATTTCATATCAAGGCGATTCCGCGAAATTCTCATTTGTATTAGCAGTAGACCTAGAGGCATCACAGATCGGGCAAGAATCAGAGGTCGAGGTGGATCTAACTTCACCAATTAGATTTAGTCAGGCCGATTGCTTATTCGTCGGAGCTGCAGATGACAATGATGGCGAACTAACTTGGTATGCGGCGCAAGAGATTGCGATTCAGCTACCTAACTGGCAGGTTTCTTAAATGAGCCGGATCGAAAATCTACTTAATCGGCGTAGCACGCTAACTCCTTCGCAAATTTATCGACTTCAAGAACTTATCGCTGACTGGCAATTGCTAACAGATCTTTCTTTCGCAGACCTTGTTCTCTGGGTTCCACTTCGCTTCGATGCCACTTCTTGGCCAACTGGATATGTGGCCATCGCACATATTCGCCCAACTACTGCAGCAACAGTTTTCGCAAATGACTTAATTGGTTCCGAAGTAACTTGGGGAGAACGCCCACGTTTAGATGAAGCACTTTCGAGCGCCGACATTGTTCGAGATTCCGAACCTGAATTAGTCGGTGACTTACTCATTAAAGAAGAGACGATTCCAGTAATTTATGAAGGTCAAGTAATCGCGGTTATCTCACGCCACCGTAATGCTGAGTTAATGCGCTCGCCCAGCCGGTTAGAACTGAACTATCGCGAGATCGCTAACAATCTTTACCGCATGGTTGTCGAAGGTACGTATCCATATCAAGATGCTTCCTCAATATTCGATCCTTCTGCTCGTGTGGGTGATGGCCTGATTCGCCTTGATTTAAACGGTGTCATTACTTACGCCAGCCCTAATGCTAGATCTGCCTTTAACCGAATGGGTTGGGGCAATGACTTAGAGAGCTTTAATTTGGGCGAGGTTGCTTCGCAAGTATCTATGCAACGAAATGAATCACACCACGAAGGAATTAGTAGTTCGCTAAGCGGAAAATCTTTGCGTCGTGCTGAAATTGAGAACGAAGGTGCCACGATTGATTTAATGGTGATGCCTTTGTTGCAAGGCGGCGATCGTATTGGGGCCATTGTTTTACTACACAATGTTACGGAGTTACGTCGTCGCGAACGCGAATTAGTAACCAAAGATGCCACCATTCGCGAAGTTCATCACCGAGTTAAGAATAATTTGCAGACGGTTTCAGCGCTTTTGCGATTACAGGCACGACGTATTGCAGAGCCACAGGCAAGTGCTGCTCTCGAAGAAGCGGTTCGCCGAATAGCATCGATCGCACTTGTTCACGAAACACTTTCAAATAGCGCCGATGCCAAAGTAGCTTTCGATCAGGTGCTAGATAATCTGGTTATTCACGCAGCAGACTTAAGCCCTCGCATGAGCGAAATCAACATTCGACGTAGTGGTTCACTGGCTGAAATTGATCCGCGTATTGCCACGCCGCTGGCTCTGATCGTCACTGAATTGATTCACAACGCTCTCGAACATGGGCTAGCTGAACGAGGAAGCAACTTAGTTATTCATTGTGAACGCTTTGAAAGTAAAGCAAGAGTCACAGTTAGCGATGATGGCGCCGGATTACCAAGTGATTTTGATTTAGTTAACTCATCTAATTTAGGGTTACAAATTGTAAGAACTCTGACTGAAAATGAATTGCGTGGTCAGATTAAATTAACTTCGGGGGAGTCTGGCACCCAAGCAACCTTGGAGTTCCCGCTTTAGAACTGGTTTAGTTGTTCTTGCAGACGCGCACGATTACGTGCTGCGCGACGCTTTAGTGCACGACGTTCATCTTCTGATAAACCGCCCCAAACTCCGGCATCTTGTCCGCTCTCAAGTGCCCAAGCCAAGCAGGCATCTTTAACAATGCAGCGATTACAAACCTTTTTTGCTTCTTCAATCTGGGTAATGGCAGGGCCAGTGTTTCCGACTGGGAAGAACAGCTCAGGATCTTCGTCGCGGCAAGCAGATTGATGACGCCAATCCATGAGAACACCACCTATCCTTGAAATCTCGCGTACAGAAGCCAGTTCCGTACCTGTTAAGTAATTTGATCTAGCTACGATCTTGATGTCGTAAGGTGCTTATTCTCCCGTGCTCTCACCCTTAATACAAGGACATAACGCAGGGGATTTCCCGATTACGCGTGATTTATCTCGCTTGCATTTAATTCTTCACCAACTAAATGTGCCCCCGACAGGATTCGAACCTGTGCACCCGCCTCCGGAGGGCGGTGCTCTATCCCCTGAGCTACGGGGGCGCAATGGCAAGGTTATCAGTAGCGCAGATGTTAATTATTACTGGAAAATATCATCGCATCTGAACTCGTATGACAATTTTGCGGGCTTACTGCCAGAATATTGCCATGAATCAGAGCGCATACTTTGCAACCGGTTGTTTTTGGGGCGCCGAACGTCGTTTCTGGCAGTTAGCCGGAGTTATTGAAACCAGTGTTGGCTACATGGGTGGCACTCGCCCAAATCCAAGTTACGAACAAGTCTGCACTGGCGTAACTGGCCATGCCGAAATGGTGCATGTTCGCTTCGATGATGAGCAGATTTCATATCAGCGTTTACTTGAAGAGTTTTGGACGATGCATGATCCGACTTCACTTAATCAACAAGGTGGCGACATCGGAACTCAGTACCGCAGTTCTATTTATGCAACGACGCCCGATCAATTAACTCAGGCAATTAAATCTCGCGATCTTTATCAAGAAGTTTTAACCAAAGCTGGCCTAGACCCAATCGTGACTGAAATTCTCAGTGCTGATGGAGTTGAATATTTCATGGCCGAGGATTACCACCAAAAGTATTTGCATAAGAATCCAAATGGTTATGACTGTCATTCCAGTACTGGCGTTGCATTTCCGGTTGGGGTGGTTCTCTAATGAGTGAAAGTAATTATCCAGTAAAAGTTAATGAAGCAGAGCTAAAGGCGAAGTTAGATTCACTTTCTTACGATGTTTTGCGTAATGCTGCAACTGAACGACCATTTACTGGTGAATACACCGATACTGACAAAGTTGGTGTCTATAAATGTAAAGCTTGCGCCGCCGAACTATTCCGCAGCGAAACTAAATTTCATTCCGGCTGCGGTTGGCCGTCTTTCTATGCACCCTC
>CAJAFH010000023.1 GCA_903939005.1 uncultured Actinomycetes bacterium
ATGAAGCTCGCCTTAATTCTGGCACCGCAACTCCCAAAGAACTTGAATCCCTTCAACACGAAGTTGGCTCACTAAATGCGCGTCGCGCCGAACTAGAAGAAGTCGAACTCGAAGTGATGTTGCGTGTTGATGGCATCAAAGGTCGAATCGATGAATTAAAAGCACTAGAAGCAACTCTTGCTACTGAAATTGCCGAACTAACTGATCGCAAGAATGTGGCATCCCTTGCCCTTGAATCTGAAAGCGCCCAACTCGCAACTGAACGCGCAGCAACTGTTACTTCAGTTGATAAAGCAATTTATGATCTATACGAAAAGATTCGTAGCGGCGGTGGAGCTGGTGCAGCTGCATTACTCGGCGGACAGTGTCTTGGTTGCAACTTAAGCATTAACGCAATTGATCTAAAGCGCATGCTCGATTCAGCCGAAGATGAAGTAATTCGTTGCGAAGAGTGTCGTTGCATCTTGGTGCGCGGGGTTTAAGTAAATGGCTCGTCACTTTAAATTAACTGCCGATGGTGGTTCACGCGGTAATCCTGGACCAGCTGGTTTTGGTGCGGTAGTTTCAGAAAACGGTCAGATAATTGCCGAGATCTATGAATTCATCGGAACAGCTACCAATAACGTTGCCGAATATGGCGGGTTAATTGCTGGCCTTAAAGCAATTCATGATTTAGATGATCAAGCCACAGTTGATGTGTGCATGGATAGCAAATTAGTTGTCGAACAAATGTCTGGCCGCTGGCAGATTAAGCATGCTGATATGCGCAAGTTAGCCCAGAACGCCCGCGAAGCGCATTCACCATCTTTAGTTAATTACACCTGGATCCCGCGTGATGAAAACTCACATGCTGACCGCTTGGCAAATAAAGCGCTCGATGCGCAAAGTGGCGGGCACGATAAGAGTGAGCCAATTGCGCCCAGGCAATTAAATTACTTAACCGAACGCTTAAAGTCTGACGAAAAACCAACTGTTCTGCACCTAATTCGCCATGGTGAAACTGTTCTAACGCCAAGTCGTAAGTTTTCTGGCGTCGGGCCGCTAGATCCAGTACTTACTGAAAAGGGTCGAGCCCAAGCAGTTGCTGTTGCAGAGACAGCCAAGAAATTAGGCGCCGAAGTATTAATCGCATCCCCTTTAAATCGCACCAAAGAGACTGCCAAAATCATTTCTGATGCAACTGGCTTAACCGTTAACTTTGATGAAATTTGGTTTGAAATGGATTTTGGCTACTGGGACGGACTTTCAGTCGAAGAAGTCAAAGCGCAATATGCTGATGATTATGAGAAATGGTTAACCGATTTAAGTTTTAAGCCAGCCGGCGGTGAATCTTGGGAAGAAATAACAATTCGCATTGAAGCCGCTCTCTCGAAAATTCTTTCCGAATATCCAGGACAAACAGTTGCTGTCGTAACTCACAACTGTGTGATTAAAACAGCGGTTGCACTTTGTTTAAGTGCCCCAATCGAATCAGTTTTCCATATGGATATTGGCCCCTGTTCAACTAATACATTCTTAATGTGGCCATCTGATGGACTACGCGCAATTCGTGGAGTAAATCAACAAAGCAATTGAGTTAAACCCTGTATTCCTAGCGGGGCTGACGCTATTCTCGACCAATGAGTTCAACATCAAATAGCGCCCGTATCTTGCATGCCGCGACCGGTTCTAATTTAACGGCTAAAGGTTGGGGCCAAGAAGCAGCTCTTCGCATGCTGCATAACAATTTAGATCCAGCAGTGGCAGAACACCCAGAAAACTTAGTTGTCTATGGTGGCACCGGAAAAGCTGCGCGTAACTGGCCAGCATTTGATGCAATTGTTAAGAGCCTAACTAACTTAAAAGATGATGAAACTCTTCTAGTTCAATCAGGTAAGCCGGTAGGTGTATTTCAAACTCACGAATGGGCACCTCGAGTATTAATTGCTAATTCAAACTTGGTTGGCGACTGGGCTAACTGGCCAGAGTTTCGTCGCCTAGAACATCTTGGTCTAACTATGTATGGCCAGATGACTGCCGGATCTTGGATTTATATTGGCACGCAAGGAATTCTGCAAGGTACCTATGAAACTTTTGCAGCCGTTGCGCGCAAACATTTTGGTGGAACTCTGCAAGGCACTCTTACGCTAACTGGTGGCTGTGGTGGCATGGGTGGCGCACAACCGCTTGCAGTGACCATGAATGGTGGTGTTTGTTTAATCATTGATATTGATAAGACCAGATTACAAAAGCGTGTAGAGACTCGTTATCTAGATGAGATTGCGGATAATTTAGATGATGCGATTGAACGTGTTTTAAAAGCCAAGAATTTGGGTGTCCCGCTTTCAGTTGGTTTAGTTGGTAATACTGCCGAGCTATTTCCAAAGTTATTAACCATGGATGTTCCAATCGATATTGTTACTGACCAAACATCAGCACATGACCCGCTTTCATATATTCCAGCAGGCGTTGATTACCACGATGCCGCATCTATGGCTCAGGCAGATCCAATTGATTTCACAAAAAGAGCACAAGCTTCAATGGCAAAACATGTTGAAGCGATGGTTGGTTTTATGGATAAAGGCGTCGTAGTTTTTGATTACGGAAATTCAATTCGCGATGAAGCTCGCCAAGGTGGATTTGGTCGCGCATTCGCATTTCCCGGATTCGTGCCCGCATATATTCGACCACTTTTCTGTGAGGGAAAAGGTCCTTTCCGCTGGGTAGCGCTATCGGGGGATCCCAAAGATATCTATCGCACCGATAAGGCAGTACTTGATCTATTCCCGGAAAATCAAGAGCTAAACCGTTGGATCACGATGGCGCAAGAAAAAGTGGCTTTTCAAGGGCTGCCAGCGCGCATCTGTTGGTTAGGTTATGGCGAACGTGAAAAAGCCGGTTTAGCTTTTAATGATCTAGTTGCTCGTGGCGAAGTTTCAGCACCAATTGTTATCGGTCGCGATCACTTAGATTGTGGTTCGGTGGCGTCGCCTTATCGTGAAACCGAAGCAATGCTCGATGGTTCAGATGCAATTGCTGACTGGCCGCTATTAAATGCGATGGTAAATATTGCATCCGGCGCGTCCTGGGTATCACTACATCATGGCGGCGGCGTTGGTATGGGTCGTTCAATACATGCTGGTCAAGTTTCAGTTGCCGATGGCACAAAGCTTGCAGCACAAAAATTAGAACGAGTTCTAACTAATGATCCAGGTATGGGTGTTATCCGACATGCAGATGCTGGTTATGACCATGCAATTAACACTGCAAAAGAACGACATGTTCATGTGCCAATGTTGGATATCGAATAGTAAATGTCTAATCTGCTAGTTACCGATATTGGCTGCCTCGTCACAAATGAGAGATCAATTGATGGCACCCCACTTGGCATAATTCATGATGCAGCTTTTTCGGTAACTGATGGAAAAGTTTCTTGGGTCGGCTCAAGGAGCGAAGTAAAAGTTAGCGAACATCAAAACGTGGTCAGCGCCCAAGGCAAAACCGTTATTCCTGGCTTTGTCGATTGTCATAACCATTTGGTTTTTGCCGGTGATCGGGCTGCCGAATTTTCCGCCCGCATGCAAGGTCAACCATACGCAGCCGGTGGCATTAACTACACAGTTGAACAAACACGTAGCGCGAGTAATGCAGAGTTACGTGCAAACGTCGCAGCCCTTGTCGCCGAAGGTTTAACTTCAGGCACCACAACTGTCGAGATAAAATCTGGTTACGGTCTATCTATTGCCGATGAAGTGCGCAGTTTGCAGATTGCTCGAGAATTCACCGAAGAAACTACTTTTCTAGGTGCTCATGTTGTGCCAACTGAGTTCAAGAACGCCCCAGATGATTATGTAGCAATGGTTTGCGGGCCAATGCTTGAAGCCGTTGCCCCGCTTGCCAAATGGATCGATGTTTTCTGCGATCGCGGCGCTTTTACCCCAGCTCAAACTCGCCAGATTCTAAAAGCCGGAATTGCTAAAGGTTTATTACCTAGATTGCATGCTAATCAACTTGAGCCAGGTGAAGGAATCAAAGTGGGCGTTGAATTAGG
>CAJAFH010000024.1 GCA_903939005.1 uncultured Actinomycetes bacterium
CATTCCATTGCAGATGCGCAAAGCTTCGCCGATAACACCGGCATCTATTTTCGCATCGTGCCGATTGAACCGATGGTCGCTGCCTATTTAAATTCACTGACTTTAAAAGGTCTAGCCGAAGAGAATTTGCAAGCCCGAGTTCGTGGCACAGCGCTGATGGGTATTTCAAATCAAGAGGGTCATTTAATTTTGGCCACTGGCAATAAATCTGAACTAGCCGTTGGTTACTCAACTTTGTATGGCGATGCCGTTGGCGGCTTTGCCCCGATTAAAGATATTTACAAAACCGATGTTTGGGCTCTTGCTAAGTGGCGTAATGCCAAAGCAATCGCCGATGGCGAAGTGCCACCGATTCCAGAAAATTCAATTAGCAAAGAACCAAGTGCCGAATTGCGCCCAGATCAAAAAGATTCTGATTCGCTGCCAGATTATGAATTGCTAGATCAAATTCTGTGGCGCTATGTCGATGAAGATCAGGGGATTACCGCAATCATTGCAGCTGGCTTTGATGCGACCACCGTTGCTCGCGTAATCGGCATGGTTGATACGGCTGAATATAAGCGCCGCCAATATCCGCCAGGGGCCAAGGTTTCGGCCCGTGCTTTTGGTAAAGATCGCCGCCTACCTATTACTTCACGCTGGCGTGAGGGCCTTTAGCCCAAGTTTTGTAACACAGCCGTAACGCAGCCTTGGCAAGATGTAGCCATGCCCAATTCTCCTGAGCGCAGCAAGCAAGAAGAGTTCGTCCTTCGCACAATTGAAGAACGCAATATTCGGTTCATCCGGTTGTGGTTTACCGATGTTCTAGGTTTTCTAAAATCAGTAGCAATTGCACCAGCTGAATTAGAGAACGCTTTCGACGAAGGTATTGGCTTTGATGGTTCAGCCATTGAAGGCTTTGCGCGAGTAACTGAATCTGACATGTTGGCTCGTCCTGATTCGGCCACATTTTCTATCTTGCCGTGGCGCACTGAAGCTCCAGGGGCGGCACGTATGTATTGCGATATCGCAATGCCCGATGGTTCAGCATCAATGACTGATCCACGCAATGTTTTGCGTCGCACTTTGAATAAGGCCGCCGAGATGGGTTACACCTGTTACACCCACCCCGAAATTGAATTCTTCTTATTTAAGAATCAACCAGTTGCTGGCGAAGCACCAGTGCCTGTTGATGCTGGTGGCTATTTCGATCACACGCCATCAATTGTTGGACATGATTTCCGCCGCCAGGCAATCACGATGTTAGAAGCCATGGGCATTAGCGTTGAGTTCTCGCATCACGAAGGCGCACCTGGCCAACAAGAGATCGATCTACGTTATGCCGATGCGTTAAGTACTGCCGATAACATCATGACTTTCCGTCATGTGATTAAGGAAGTTGCGCTAGAACAAGGATTCCACGCCAGTTTCATGCCAAAGCCATTTACCGAACATCCTGGCAGCGGAATGCATACTCACGTTTCACTTTTTAAAGGCGAAGAGAATGCTTTCTTTGATCCAAC
>CAJAFH010000025.1 GCA_903939005.1 uncultured Actinomycetes bacterium
ATTTGCCGAGATTGCCGAACTCGGATGTCTAGTTAGTGAAGTCACGCCCGGAACACCAGCAATTCCTTCACGCTTTCTAACCCGCAATCGATTAATCGCGGCCCTATCAAATGCGACGCTAGTTGTTGAAGCGGCATTTCGTAGTGGCTCATTGCGCACGGCAAGAGATGCAGCCGAACTAATGCGACCAGTTATGGCTATTCCAGGTCCGATAACTTCACCTGTTAGTGAAGGTTGTCATCGCTTAATCGGCGAACGAGCTGCCGAAATCGTGACTTCGGTAGCAGATGCGGTGGAATTTCTCGCACCAATGTAATGAGATGATTAGCCAATGAGCACAGAGAATGAATTCCGATCGGGCTTCGTCGCCATTGTTGGCCGCCCAAATACCGGAAAATCAACTCTGGTTAACGCACTCGTTGGCAGCAAAGTAGTAATTACTTCGCCGCACCCAAACACGACTCGTCATGCAATTCGTGGCATCGTTAACGAACCAGATTTCCAAGCCATCTTGGTTGATACCCCCGGCGTGCATAAGCCAAAGACTTTGCTGGGCAAGCGCTTAAATGCCGTTGTTGAAGAGAGTCTTGATTCGGTCGATGTAATCATTATTTGTTTGCCAGCCGATGAAGAATCAGGTGCTGGCGATCAATACATTATTGATGAAATTGCTAAGCATCCACGCAGCAAAAAGATTGCCCTGGTTACAAAAACAGATCTAATTAGAAAAGCAAATCTTGCTACTCGCCTAGCCAGCATCATGGCGATGGCTAAAGGCTTTACTTGGGATGAAATCGTGCCGGTATCGGCAGCAACTCACGAACAGATTGATTTGCTAAAGAAGTTAATCGGCCAACAACTAAAGCCTGGCCCAGAGTTTTATCCAACAAACATGCGCAGTGATCAAAGTATTGAGCAATTAATATGCGAGTTAATTCGCGAGGCCGCTCTTCGTGATGCGCGCCAAGAACTTCCGCACTCAATCGTGGTAACTATTGATGAAATGTCAGAGCGCGAAAAAACCGGCAGTCGACCATTCTTCGATATCCACGCGACAATTCACGTTGAACGCGATTCACAGCGTGCCATCTTGCTTGGCCACCAAGGCTCACAATTAAAAGATATCGGCATGCGAGCTCGCGCAGATGTTGAGCGCGAACTAGAAGCCCGCATCTTCCTTGGTCTGCACATCAAGGTATCTAAAGAGTGGCAGCGCGATTCAAAGATGCTAGATAAATTAGGCTTTGCCGAAAACTAAAGCAGCCCTAAGGCTTCAACACAATTCGAATCGGATTACCGATCTTGTTGGCTAATTTATCAATTGCTTCGGCAGCCTGTGCCAACGGAAGAATTTCAGAGACTGAGTGCGAAAGATCTAACTTGCCTTGACGCGCAAATTCAATTAATTCACTAACATGATGAGGCTCAGATCCATAATGTCCCATTATCTGTGTGCGCATATAAGTAAATGCCATATCACTTGGAATGACGATTGGTTCATTTGCAATTCCCACAATAATTAATCGACCTTGCTCACCCAACATTGAAAGTGCTTGTTTGCGAACTGGAGTAACACCGGCAAAGTCAAAGGCTGCATTTAAGCCACGATGTTTTTTCAACTCTGGATCATCTGGTGCGAATGCAAAGTCTGCGCCGCGAGCTATCGCATTGGCTCGAGCATCTTCACGCGGGTCAATAGCAATTACTTTGCTGCAGTCGATAATTTTTAACAATTGAATGGCATGAATTCCTAGCCCGCCAACTCCAAATACTGCAACAGATTCGCCAGCTTGAATCTTTCCAGTTGTAGAAATTGCCGCCCACGGGGTAGATACTGCATCCGGAATAATTGCGGCTTGTTCAAAAGGCAATGAATCTGGAATCTGTACAACTAGTTCAGCGTTGATAACCACATACTCAGCCCAACCACCGTCGTAATCGAAACCTAG
>CAJAFH010000026.1 GCA_903939005.1 uncultured Actinomycetes bacterium
CAGAGCGCTTACTCGTCACCTACGTGATCGCGGGGCAATGAAAGTTGGAATTTTTTCGGGTACTGAACTTTCGATTGAAGAAATGGTTACCCAAGTCAGATCAAGCGGTGCGATGTCAGGTGCCTATTTAGCTCAAGATGTGTCTACCGACAAACCATATGTAGTCCCAGCAATAGGTGAGAAGAAATTCACGGTCGCAGCCCTTGATCTTGGAATTAAAGCAGCCACGCCACGATCAATGGCTGCTCGCGGAATCGAAGTTCACGTGTTGCCGGCCAAAACTAGTTTTGCAGAAATTCAAGCCTTGAATCCAGACGGAGTATTTATCTCTAATGGTCCTGGTGACCCATCGACTATGAATGAGACTGTCGAATTGGTACGCGAAGTGTTATCGGCAAAGATTCCAATCTTCGGTATTTGTTTCGGCCATCAAATCTTGGGTCGCGCTCTCGGTTTTGAATCTTACAAATTGCAGTTTGGGCACCGCGGAATTAATCAGCCGGTGATCGATAAAGTAACTCAGAAAGTAGAAATTACGGCGCACAATCATGGGTTTGCGATCAAAGCGCCAACAACGGGTACTTTCACAACTGTCTTCGGACCTGGTCATGTCACACACGTGAATCTAAATGACGATGTGGTCGAAGGTTTAGCTTTACTAGAACAACCAGCATTTAGTGTGCAGTACCACCCTGAGGCTGCTGCTGGACCTCATGATGCAAATTATTTATTTGATCGCTTCGTTGATTTAATGGCTGCCAATCCAGTTGGAGCAGTTAATGCCTAGAGATAATTCCATTAAGAGCGTTCTCGTAATAGGTAGTGGCCCGATCGTTATTGGACAGGCTTGTGAGTTCGACTATTCGGGTACTCAAGCCTGTCGAGTACTACGCGCCGAAGGTATCCGAGTTATCTTGGTCAATTCCAATCCGGCAACAATCATGACTGACCCAGAGTTTGCTGATGCGACTTATATCGAGCCGATTACCGCCGAATACATTGAAAAGATTATCGAGATCGAACGACCAGATGCGATTTTGGCAACTCTAGGTGGCCAAACTGCGCTGAATGCTGCAATTGCGTTAAGTGAAAGAGGCACGTTAGCCAAGTTCAACGTTAAGTTGATCGGTGCAGATATTCCGGCAATTAATCGCGGCGAGAATCGCGAACTCTTTAGAGCGATCGTTGAGAAAGTTGGGGGAGAGTCATCTAAATCAATAATCTGCCACACTATTGATGAAGTTTTGGCTGCCGCAGTTGTTTTGAATTACCCAGTCGTAGTCCGTCCATCTTTTACGATGGGCGGCTTAGGTTCCGGGATTGCCTTTGATGAGCCAGCTTTGCGACAGATTGCTGGAGCTGGTTTAACTCATAGCCCCACCACCGAAGTATTGATTGAAGAGTCAATTATTGGCTGGAAAGAGTATGAACTAGAAGTAATGCGCGATCATAAAGATAACGTGGTGATTGTTTGTACCATCGAAAACGTTGATCCGATGGGTGTTCACACCGGAGATTCCATCACAGTAGCGCCTGCAATGACGCTCACTGATGTCGAATATCAACGTCTGCGTAATCTTTCAATCGATATTATTCGTGAAGTAGGCGTCGCCACTGGCGGCTGTAACATCCAGTTCGCGGTTAATCCAGTTGACGGTCGCATAATTGTGATTGAAATGAACCCGCGGGTTTCACGTTCAAGCGCACTTGCCTCTAAAGCAACTGGTTTCCCAATTGCCAAGATCGCCACCAAGTTAGCTATTGGTTACTCACTCGATGAAATTCAAAATGACATCACCAAGGTTACGCCAGCTTCATTCGAGCCAACTCTGGATTATGTAGTTGTTAAGGCACCACGATTCGCCTTCGAAAAATTTGCCGATGCTGACCCTCGCCTAACTACAACCATGAAATCAGTCGGTGAAGCCATGGCTATTGGGCGTTCCTTTGCTGAAGCCCTGCAGAAAGCCCTGCGCTCATTAGAACGGAAAGAGGCACCTTTCTCTTGGCCGACAGGACCCGCTTCAGGAGAGTTAGCGGCATTGCTAAAGGCAATAGAAATTCCTACTGAATATCGTTTACAACAAGTTCAGCGCGCACTTTGGTGGGGTGCAACAAGTGCTGAGGTCTTTAGCGCATGCAAGATCGACCCATGGTTCTTAAATCAGATTATTGAATTGAACGAAGCGGCAAAAGTAATTGCGATACCTGGTGAGTTAACCGAGGAAATCCTTCGCGATGCAAAGCAATTGGGGTTTTCAGATAAGCAGATTGGCGAATTGCGCGGAATTAGCGAATCTGATGTTCGTGCAGCACGCGCTAACTTAGATGTTCATGCGGTTTATAAGACCGTTGATACTTGTGCCGCGGAATTCGAAGCGTTTACGCCCTACCATTATTCGAGTTATGAAGAAGAGACTGAGGTTAAGTCACGTACCAAGCCAGCAGTAATCATTTTGGGTTCCGGGCCAAATCGCATCGGTCAAGGTATTGAATTCGATTATTCCTGTGTGCATGCTTCGTTCACATTGCGTGAATCCGATTTCGAAACTGTCATGATCAATTGCAATCCCGAAACCGTTTCGACAGATTACGACACTAGTGATCGACTTTATTTCGAACCGTTGACCTTAGAGGACGTATTAGAAGTGGTTCGAGCCG
>CAJAFH010000027.1 GCA_903939005.1 uncultured Actinomycetes bacterium
ATCGCCGTGAGTTTAAAGGCCCACTTAAAAGCTTGTCGATCAATTGCCATTTTTAAACATTTGCGATGAACCCATGCGCCTCGCCCTGGGGCAATTTGCGGCTGATCGAAAATTACTTTTCCATCAGCTAAGACCATTCGCATCAATTCCGATGGCCCACCGGTCTTGCGACAACCGATACAACTCCGAATCGGATTCATATCAATAGTCTCAATCTCTAGTGCCGTTCGAGCTTGATTACTGGGGTCAGTCTACACGGGATTATCTGGATGAATATCTATGCGCCAGCCCGTTAAACGTGCGGCCAAACGGGCATTTTGCCCATCTTTGCCGATCGCAAGTGAGAGTTGGTAATCGGGCACGACTACCTTGGCTGAGCGAGTGAATTCATCGACAACCGTAACGCTGCTTACTTTGGCTGGCGCTAGCGCATTAGCCACAAATGTTGCTGGGTCTTCAGACCAATCAACGATATCGATCTTCTCGCCATGTAATTCATTCATGACTGCTTGTGAACGCGAACCCATTGGACCAATTAGCGAACCTTTAGGACTAACACCGGCACGATGTGAACGAACTGCAATCTTGGTGCGATGACCAGCTTCGCGAGCAACTGCCATGATCTCAACAATGCGATCAGTAATTTCTGGAACTTCAAGTGCGAATAGTTGTTTAACAAGTGCTGGGTGAGATCGCGACAACATAATCTCAGGACCTTTTAACCCTTGCTTTACTTCAACTACAAAACATTTGATGCGATCACCGTGGACATAAACCTCACCAGGTACTTGCTCTTGTGGTGGAACTCGACCTTCAACGCGACCTAGATTTACGTGAATCATTTTTGGATCACGGCCCTGTTGCACGATGCCAGAAACCACATCGCCAACTGAAGCACTGAACTCGCCCACGATCTCGGCGTCATTTGTTTCGCGCATCTTTAAACGAATTACTTTGCGAATAGTTGCCATCGCGACTTTATCAAAGCCTTCGGGCTCATGAATTTCTTCGCTTTCGCGCACGCCTTCTTCGTTAAAAGTTGGCACCCAAATATGAATCTCACCAGTTTCGCGATCAACGCGAACGCGAGCATGTGGCTTGGCTTCCGGCAGTTCGCGATAAAGCGAGATAACTTCTTGCTCGATACCTTCGATGATACTTAGAACCGGAATCGACTTTTCAGTAGTAAGCGTTATTAACGCCTCGAAATCAACATTCATTCCTTGTCTGCTTTGCGATTAAATTCAATCTCTACAGTTGCGCGCTTAATGTCAGCGAAAGCAACCTGCACTTCGGCTTTTGCGCTAGTCAAGGTAACTGCTACTTCATCGCTTGCAGCGATGCGGCCTTCAACAACTTCGCCGTTAGTTAGGACAATTTTGATTAAACGGTCATGATTCTTACGCCAGTGACGCGGCAAAGTTAGCGGGCGTTCAACGCCAGGTGAAGATACTTCGAGCGTGAATGCGGTTTCATCAAGAAATTTAGCTTCGTCGAGCAGCGCTGAGATTGCTTTGGTAACCACAGTTACTTGATCTAGGTTTAATGGAATATCGCCATCTACGATGCAGGTAATAACTCTTGATCTACCGGCATTTAATATTTCAACATCTTCTAGATAGAAACCGGCCCCTACGACTGCTGGTGTAACTAATTCGCTAATCTGTTCTTTCAGGGCCATATAAAGTTCCTAACTATTAAATTGTTAATTAAGTTGTGAGGCTAATTCTAACCTATGAATTAGAAGGTTTTGAACGTATCGAGTGCGACCTTAATGATCAGGGCAACGGTTACAACTAAGAAAACTTTTCGCACTAGCGTTGAACCGCCACGAATAGCTAGTTTGGCGCCGATAATTGCACCAGCCACATTGGCAATAGCCAGGGTTAATCCGATCTGCCACAAGATCACCCCATTTAAACCAAAGACAATAATTGCGCCTAAGTTGGTTGAAACATTTACCACCTTTGCGATGGCAGAGGCACTTAAGAAAGCAAAACCTAGGCCAACCATGGCAAGGACTAAGAAGGAACCAGTGCCTGGCCCGAAGATGCCATCGTAGAAACCAATGACTGCGGCGATTGAAATACCTAACAAAGTGCGATGTTTTGTCGAATGTTTCATCGCTTCAACTTGGCCTAGTTCTGGCTTAGTAAAGGTATAGATCGCAACTGCAATAA
>CAJAFH010000028.1 GCA_903939005.1 uncultured Actinomycetes bacterium
GTCGCGCGAATAGCCACTAGGTCAGCGTATCGTTACGCGCGTGAAACCTGAGGCATCTTTGCAACCGCTCGAGCAGCTCAAATCTTTGCGGCAACAGGTCGAGGCTGAACTCCAGGATTTCCTCACTGCCCAATCGAATTACTTCACCTCAATTGCTCCAGAACTCAAACCGGCGGCAAGCAGTTTGAGCGCCTTTGTAGTTAACGGTGGAAAACGATTTAGGCCACTATTTGCAGCAGTTGGCGCAATGGGCGCTGGTTCAAATTTATCGCAAGCTGAGATTCGTGCTTTTGCTAGTTTGGAATTACTGCAAGCTTGCGCATTAGTTCACGATGACTTAATGGATGCATCCGAAACCCGACGTGGTGAACCAGCGATTCATAAATTATTTGAATCGATGCACTCAACCGAAAAGTATCAAGGCAAGGCAACTCAATTTGGCTTGTCAGCAGCAGTCTTAATTGGTGACCTAGCACTTATTTGGTCAGATCAAATGTTGAATAGTTCTGGAATCAAAAGCGAATCACTCTTGGCCGCCCTTAGCGTTCATGATGAAATGCGAGTTGAATTAATTGCTGGCCAATACCTCGATGTATTCGAGCAAGCTCGCGGCACCCAAAGTGTTGCTCAAGCGCTCAACATCGCTCGATACAAGTCGGCCAAGTACACAATTGAGCGTCCGCTTCATTTAGGAGCAGCCATTGCGATTCCTGATCCTTTGATGCGTGCGCAAATAGTTTCTATCTATTCAGAGTTTGGCTTACCGCTGGGCGAAGCGTTTCAATTACGCGATGACCTACTTGGCGTTTTTGGAGATCCTAAAGTTACTGGCAAGCCAGCAGGGGATGATCTGCGCGAGGGAAAACGCACAGTTCTCATGGCAATGACCCACGATCGCATCTCTGGGGCGGCCGAAGCGGAGTTCATGCAGGAATTCGGAAATCACGATATCTCCGAAAGCGCCATCGCACGCTTGCAAGAGATTATTGCTGAAACTGGGGCTGCGATGCATGTTGAGGACCTAATTGAAGAATTAACTTCCACCGCGCTAGAAGCGCTAAATCGTGATGAAATAGTGCCACAAGCTAGAGAACTATTAACCGAGATGGCAATCATCGCGACAAAAAGAAGTATGTGAACAAATAAATGGTTAAGCAAATAAAGGGTCCTAGTGATCATGTCGTTGTAGTTGGTGCTGGTTATGCTGGATTGAGCGCGGCCCTTCGACTTGCTGGCGCTGGTCGCAAAGTAACAATCATTGAACGCGAGTCTGTGCCTGGTGGGCGCAGTGGGTTGTTGCAACGCGATGGCTACTCATTTGATACTGGGCCCAGTGTTCTAACCATGCCATCTCTAATTAACGATGCCTTTAATTCAGTTGGCGAAGAACTCAAAGACTGGGTCGACTTAATGCCGTTGAAGCCGCTGTACCGCGCGTTCTATGACGATGGTTCACAAATCGATGTTCACGCAAACACCCAAGAGATGGAAGCTGAGATTGCTCGCACTGTTAGCTCTGCCGAAGCTGCTGGTTATCGCAAATACGTAGAGTTTGTAACTAAGTTATATAAGTACGAGATGAATGA
>CAJAFH010000029.1 GCA_903939005.1 uncultured Actinomycetes bacterium
CGCCATCGAAGAGATCGAACTTTCACTCAAGGGCTTGTTAAAGCCAGAGTACGAAGAGATCATTCTTGGTAACGCTGAAGTTCGCGAAATCTTCAAGTCTTCTAAGGCTGGAAATATCGCTGGTTCAATCGTTAAGGATGGTTCAATCCGTCGTAACGCAAAGGCACGTATTTTGCGTAATGGTGAAGTTCTGGTCGATGACCTAACTATTGATTCCTTGAAGCGCTTTAAGGACGATGCAACCGAAGTTAAGGAAGGCTTCGAGTGCGGTATCGGACTTGGCAATATGAAGGAAATTGCAGTTGGCGACATGATTCAGGTCTTTGAGATGCGCGAGAAGAAGCGCGCGTAACTATGGGCCAATCACATCGCAGTCAAAAAGTAGCCGATCGCATCAAAGTGGTTGTGGCACAGTTACTCGAATCGAAGGTAAAAGATCCTCGGTTGGGTTTCGTCACAATCACTGATGCGCGGGTTACTGGCGATCTACAAAACGCTTCGGTTTTCTACACCGTGCTTGGCGATGAAGATCAACGCGCAGCTACGGCTGCTGCGCTAGAGAGTGCTAAAGGAATGATTCGCTCAGCTGTTGGGCATGAACTACAGACTCGCATTACTCCGAGCTTAGAATTTCACTTAGATAGCCTGCCGGAAAGCGCACTCGAAATGGATTCGTTGCTCGATAAAGTGCGCGCCCAAGATGCGCAAGTAGCAGTGCTACGAGCACAAGCAACTTATGCAGCTGGCGAAGATGCGTATAAGCAACCAAAAATCATTCCGGATAAACCTAAATTTGAAGCAGAAGAGTTGTGATTGCGCACGGATTTTTAGTAATAGATAAAGATCCAGCAATGACTAGCCATGATGTTGTGGCGATGGGTAGACGAGCACTTAATACTCGCAAAGTAGGCCATGCCGGAACTCTTGATCCGATGGCAACTGGCGTATTGGTTTTAGGCTTCGGTAATGGCACTCGGTTACTGCAATATGTAACTAATGGCGATAAGTCATATCTAGCAACCGTAGTTCTAGGCGCGGCAACTATTACTGATGATCACGAGGGCGAAATTACTTCAACTACTGATGTTTCAGCTGTAACCGATGCGGCAATCGAAACTGAATTAGCCAAAATGCGCGGCACTATTGCACAGCGACCAAGTTCAGTATCTGCAGTTAAAGTCGATGGCGAGAGAGCGCATGCGCGAGTTCGTGCTGGCGAAGTATTTGAATTACCAGCCCGTGAAGTAACAATTTCTAATTTAGAAATTCTAGAAATCCGACGCGTTGGTGATCGGATAGAAGTAGATATTGATGTCACTTGTTCTGCTGGCACATTTATTCGCGCAATTGCTCGCGATTGTGGCGCTGCCCTTGGTGTCGGGGGACACTTAAACAAGTTGCGTCGCACTCGAGTAGCTGGCTTTGGCCTTGATCGCACGGTCTCAATTGCTGGCCTTAAGGCGCAGGATTTCACACCGCTTTCAATGGCCGATGTAGCACGAGCAACGTTTGCGGTTCGCACAGTTAGCGTAGATGAGGCAACTGAACTTTCCTTTGGAAGAGCACTTGTCGCTAATAGCAACGAGGAGATCACCGCGGCTATTTCGCTCGGCGATGAAGTTTTAGCCTTGTTACAGAATAAGGAGGGCAAGGCACTTCCGATTGCAGTTTTTGCTGCAGTTAACTGAGGTGCCATAATTCGCACAATGAGCAATGTTGTCGTAATCGGAGTCTTTGATGGCGTGCATAAGGGCCACCAGAGCATTCTCGATCGCGCCAAAGAAATTGCTGATGGTCGCAAAATTATTGCCTTAACTTTTGACCCACACCCAACAACTGTTTTCGCCCCAGATCGCGCGCCTACTCTTCTAACAACCTTGGCTGATCGAGTTGTATTGCTAAAGATTCATGGCGCCGACCAAGTAGCAGTCATGAAATTCGATGAGAAATTTGCTGCGCTGTCACCCGAGGATTTCGTAAATCAAATTCTGATTAAACAATTAGAAGCTGGCGATGTAATCGTGGGCGAGAACTTTACTTATGGCCATAAAGCGGCTGGAAATGTGCAAACTCTTAAATCGCACTCTGAATTTAAAGTGCATGCTCTGGCGTTACATGCCGATGACACTGAACCAGTTTCATCAACTCGAATTCGCACCGCAATTACTATTGGGGATGTTGAAACTGCTCGACTTCTTTTATCTAGACCACATCGCCTAGATGGCGTAGTTGTTCATGGCGAAGCACGTGGTCGCGAGATTGGTTATCCAACAGCCAATCTAGGAAACCTTGACGGGCAAACTATTCCGGCCGATGGTATTTATGCCGGTTGGTTAACAGTTGGAATTAATCGTTGGTCGGCCGCAATTTCAATTGGTACTAATCCAACTTTTGCCGGTGTTCGCGGTCGCCAAGTTGAGGCATATGCCATCGATCAAGTTGGTCTAGATCTATACGATCAAGATGCCACGATTGAATTTGGTTGGCATTTGCGCGAAACCTTGAAATTCGATGGCCTAGAGCCTCTGCTTGAGCAGATGAAGAAAGATTGCGATCTAGCTCGAAAATTGACCGAAGCCTAAGCGGGAAAAAACCCCGATTTCGCCCCTCACGCTCACGCTGGTAACCTTTGCCCTGTCCAACGAGAAGTAGAGCTTCCGTGTATCAAACCGGAAGCCATCGTGGCGGTAACTAACAAGGAGCGTCAATAAATGGCACTAACACCAGAAGTAAAGAAAGAAATCATTGCTAAGTACGGCACTTCAGCTACCGACACCGGAAGCCCAGAAGCGCAGGTCGCTTTGCTTTCTAAGCGTATCGAGGACATCACAACTCACCTCAAGACCAACCCTCATGATCACCACAACCGTCGTGGTCTACTACTTTTGGTTGGTCAGCGTCGTCGTATCTTGCAGTACCTTGCAAAGACAGATATTGCGCGTTACAGAGCGATTATCGAAAAACTCGGTATTCGCCGTTAATTTAGCCTGACTCCACCGAGGGAAATGGTCCTCGGTAGTGGTTTCCGCAGATTTAATTTAAACAATTAGATCCTGCGTGAACTTCGATCGAAGATTCATTATTCTCTTGATGCGTGTAGTCAAGAACAGGAGCGACCCATGGAGGGTCAAGACGTAACATCAGCCATTGCCGTAATCGACAATGGAAAGTTTGGAAAGAAAGAGATCCGTTTCGAAACCGGGCGACTAGCTCGTCAAGCAGCAGGTGCTGCAGCGGTTTACATGAACGACGAAACCATGATCTTCTCAGCAACAACTGCTTCAAAGTCACCGAAGGATCAATTTGATTTCTTCCCTTTGACGGTAGATGTTGAAGAAAAAATGTATGCAGTTGGTCGTATTCCAGGATCATTCTTCCGTCGCGAAGGACGTCCATCAGAAGATGCGATTCTTACTTGCCGTTTGATCGATCGCCCATTGCGTCCATCATTCGTAAAGGGACTTCGTAACGAAGTTCAAATCGTAATTACTGTAATGGCACTTGATCCTGATCATATGTACGACGTACTTGCGATCAACGCAGCATCAATGTCAACACAATTAGCTGGTCTGCCATTTTCAGGCCCAATCGGTGGCGTTCGCGTTGCTTTAATTGATGGTCAATGGGTTGCATTCCCTAATCACTCAGAGGTAGCAGATGCTGTCTTTGACATGGTTGTTGCTGGTCGCGTAATTGGTGACGATGTTGCAATCATGATGGTTGAAGCAGAAGCTACTTCTAAGACCATTGAATTAGTTAAGTCTGGTCAAGGCGCACCAACTGAAGAAATCGTTAGCCAAGGACTTGAGGCTGCAAAGCCATTCATCAA
>CAJAFH010000030.1 GCA_903939005.1 uncultured Actinomycetes bacterium
CCGCCGATTACCATTGACCAGCCCGGATAGGTAAATGCCATCGGTAGTGAAACCAAGAACCAAACTAGATAAGTCTTACGTAGTGCTGAAAGCGATGAATTTCGTTTGGAAAGTTTGCCGGCAATTAAGCCACCTGCGATACTGGCGATTCCCATCGCAGCAAAAACCCATGCTGTGCGGTTAGGAACTTTTTCCAGGGTGGCAAAAGCTGGGACGGCAACATCGAAGATGCCCCAACCAAAACCAATGAACGAACCTTCCAGCATTAAAAGGCGAAGAGCTGGATCACGCCAGAGTGATTGCTGGCCTTTATCTTTTACTTCCGGTTTCCAGTTGCGCGAAACCTGCGACATCATCATTGAGGTTCCGCCAATGAACATCAATGCCGAAGCAACAGCCAGTGCGCTTCCAGGATGAGAAGACAGAGCCAGTGTTGTGGCAACGACTGGGCCAATGACGCCAGCGGTATTCATCATTGAGGTGTCGATTGCATAAGCGGTGCGTAGTTGGGTGCCAGAGACAATTGATTTCCAAAGTGGGCGAACTGAAAGATTAATTGGGGGAGCGCTAACACCCATGAGTGTGGCCATGGCCAGCAAAACTGTTTTTGATTCTGACATATTTACTACCAAAATCATGGCGGCATAACTTGGGACAAAGACCCGAAGTGGCCAGCTTTGGCCGTATTTATCGATTAAGTAACCGCGGTAGCCAGCGGTAAGTGAACCGCCGATGGAATTAAGCCCGAGTGCTAATCCTGCAATTGCGACTGAATTGGTTTCGCGTTGCACCTTAAAGAAGATTCCGAGGCCGACCATTCCATATGCCAAGCGGGCCGGAAATGAGGCCAGCACTAAAGTCCAAGTGTGTTGGAGGGCGAATACTTCTCTATAGCTCGACATTACATAAGCGATCCTATCTATCCATACGCACTACTTATGCGTAATTTGCTCTCAAAATAGGCGAATTGACCCCATCTAGGCCTCACCCGTACCCTTGCCTTTCGGTCAACCGGCCGACTAGAACTACTACTCATCTGTCCCTACGGAGCAACTTGATTACCTCATCAACAAAAGCAGCATCACCAGTAATTGCAGTAAATGACATCGGATCAGCCGCTGATTTCCTAGCCGCTATCGAAGGCACAATCAGAAATTTTAATGACGGCGACTTAGTTACCGGAACAATCGTTCAAGTAGATCGCGACGAAGTACTTGTTGATATCGGATACAAGACTGAAGGCGTAATTCCAGCCCGCGAACTATCAATCCGCCACGACCTAGATCCATCAGAGATCGTTAAAGTTGGCGAAAAAGTAGAAGCTTTAGTTTTGCAGAAGGAAGATAAAGAAGGCCGCACAATTCTTTCTAAGAAGCGCGCACAGTACGAACGCGCATGGGGAGACATTGAAGGCAAGAAAGAGCGCGACGAAGTTGTCGTCGGTACCGTTATTGAAGTTGTTAAGGGTGGCTTGATCGTTGATATCGGTCTACGCGGCTTCTTGCCAGCTTCACTCGTTGAAATGCGTCGCGTGCGCGATCTAACTCCTTACATTGGCAAGGAAGTTGAATGCCGCATTATCGAACTTGATAAGAACCGTAACAACGTTGTTCTTTCACGTCGCGCATACCTAGAACAAACTCAATCAGAGTCACGCACAACATTCCTAAATCAACTACAAAAG
>CAJAFH010000031.1 GCA_903939005.1 uncultured Actinomycetes bacterium
ACTTCATTATCAAGAGTTGGCTTTAGCAGCCTTAAGAATTCTTCGACTTGGCGATACTTATCCATTTTCGAAGGCTTGATTCGCTTGTATCCATCGTGCATTCCAAGAAGCGCAAAGATGCGATTATCTTCAGGCAACAACCGCTGCTTCTGACGATCATGGGTTAAATCGCGCTCTAGCTTTACTCGGCCAATAGTTACAAGTGCTTCATCTTTTTTGCTGATGCGAACTGAGTAACTCTCACTTGTGCTTTCGGCTAACAAATTGGCAAAGCCTTGACCAAGAAAGTCGGCGAAATCTAGTTCATTTGCGCTTAAATTCTTAGTTGTAACTTGGCGGCCATCTGTTGATTGAATCTGCAACTTCTCTTCGCCTTTAATCAGAACCGGCTTGATATCGATGCGTTCAGCCGTTGGCGTTAAGTTGCGGCGACGGCCAGATAAAACAGCACGTACGAAATCAGGAGATTTAATGTGCTCTTCTAGTTCGGCAAATGCCCGAGTTAGCTCAATCTTCATTACTTACGCCCTGGGGTGTGCTTGTTTGAAAGCGGCTTGCAGACGCTCAGTTGAGACATGCGTGTATATCTGAGTTGTCGCAAGCGAGGCATGCCCAAGTATCTCCTGAACTGTGCGCAGATCAGCACCACCTTCGAGCAAGTGCGTTGCTGCCGAATGGCGCAAAGCATGTGGCCCCATACGTTCAAAACCTTCCAGCGCCGATAACGCGTTATAAACCACGGTGCGCACAGCTCGTTGGTCAATTCGTTTTCCGCGTGCGCCGATAAAAACACACTTCTCGGATTGCTCTTTCATTAACGCTGGGCGACCATCGGCCAGCCAAGCTTTAAGTGCGCGCATTGCCGGATTACCAATTGGAATCGTGCGCTCTTTGCTGCCTTTACCGAACACTCGAATCGTTTGTCGTTCGTAATCAATATCTTGTAGATCTAATCCACAAAGTTCAGCTACACGAGCACCACTTGCATATAAAACTTCAACCATTGCCCGATCGCGCAGAGCGAGTGGCCCTTCACCTTCATCAACTCGCGCCGCAAGAGCGTCCATTGCAATGCCGGTACTTGCCGCATCTAAGACTTCGGGCAGAGTGCGATGTGCTTTAGGCGTTGCTAAATTCGCGCCGACATCACTTGTTAAATAATTATGTTTGAAGGCCCACTTAGTAAATAGCCGAATTGAAACTGCTCGGCGCGACATAGTTGTGCGAGCTCCACCTTTTACTTGTTGATTGGCTAACCAGGACCGAATCTGCGCCATATCAAGAGTTGCGATATCGCTTTTGCCCATGGTTTCTAGGTGATTGATCAGAGATTGCAGATCACCAACGTAGGCACGAACGGTGTGAACTGAAAGATTTCGTTCGGATTCAAGATGGCGCTGGAAATCATTTACTAATGATTGAAAATCAGCGCTCACGCCTGAAACTTTACTTGGAATTGCCCTCCGGAACCCTAAAACAGGGTTCACCCCGCTTTTTCACCTACCTATAACGCCATGAGTGGCTGGTCATTGACTGGGCATGAAGTATCCTCGCTGATTACCGGCTGAGTGCTACCTCTCATTAGCACCCATAGTCCAACCACTTGGGGTGAACTTTGAAGAAAAAGATTGCGACTATTGTTTTTGCAACCCTTGCCTTATTTGTCGTCCCAATCTCCTCAAACCCTGCAATGGCAACTGATGTAAAGTGCCAAAGCTTTGATTTAAAAATAATCTTTTATGCCGATTACACCACTGGCAGCAGTTGGGACAACAGAAGGGGTGATCTTCAAATTACTTGGAGCGCTAATTCG
>CAJAFH010000032.1 GCA_903939005.1 uncultured Actinomycetes bacterium
AAAACATCAAACGTACTTCTAGATATCGTCGTTGATGGCACAACTGTTCTAACTTTGCCTAAGGCTGTTGTTCGCAACGCACTTAAGGGCACGCTTGAGCACGTTGACTTAGTTTTGGTTCGCCGCGGCGAGCGCGTGGTTGTTGCTGTTCCAGTTCACACTTCTGGTGAGCACGATCGCGACGGAATTCTTGAGCACGTTCACCACTCAATCGAAGTTGAAACAGAAGCAACTTCTATTCCAAGCTTCTTCGAACTAGATCTAACTGGCATGGCTGCCGGTACATCTATGTATGCCGAAAACGTTGCATTGCCAGCTGGCGTAACACTTATCTCTGATCCAAAGATGGTTGTTGTGCACCTTTCAGAGCGCTCAACTGCGGCTGAACCAGTTGCTGAAACTGCAGCTGCTGCGGCACCTGCTGCTGAAGAGAAGAAAGAGTCTTAATCGGTCGATCCCAACTCAACTAGTAATCTGAGGTCATGGATTTAACATGCTGTGGTTAGTAGTTGGGTTGGGCAATCCCGGCCCCGAATACGAAGCAACTCGCCATAACATCGGCCAATTAGTTGTTGATCAGTTAGCAAAATCTAACTCTGCTAAATGGAGTTCACATAAATCTCGTTGCGATATCGCTGAATTTAAGTTAGGTGTTGGCGTTGATGCTGCCTCTGTCATCGTCGCTAAATCAAAGAGTTATATGAATGAATCTGGTGGCCCAGTTAAAGCCCTAGCTAATTTTTATAAAGTTGAGCTGGCAAACATTATTATTTTGCACGACGAGTTAGATATTCCATTTGCCGCAATTCGAAGCAAGGTAGCTGGCGGGGACAATGGCCACAATGGATTGAAATCACTTACTTCTTCATTCGGCAGCGCCGAATATCTGCGCGTGCGTTTAGGAATCGGTCGCCCACCTGGCCAACAAGACCCCGGGGATTTTGTGTTAAAACAGTTTGCCTCAGCTGAAAAGAAAGAGTTAACGAATTTTATCTTGCGCGGCGCTGATTGCGTTGAATCGCTAATCACCCAAGGCTTAGAGCGTACTCAGTCAGCTTTTAACAGCTAATTTAATCTGTTTGGTCAGCCAGTGTTGCGCAAGCCAGCTGCCACACCGTTAATAGTCAGCAGCAGCGCACGAATCAATAGTGGATCAGCATCAGCACCTTCGGTGCGAACGCGGCTCAACAAGTTAATCTGCAGCAAGTGCAGCGGTGATAGATAAGCATCGCGAACTTGCAAGGTGCGGGAGAGAATTGGCTGATCTTCGAGTAGCGATTGTTTCTTAGTAAGTAAGTTAATTTCAGCCACGGTAAGCGCAAACTCAGCTTCAATGTCAGCTAGAAAATGATGCAACTCAACAGGCACAAGCTTTTCAACATAGCGACGAGCCAGCGCTAAATCTGTTTTTGCTAGCGTCATTTCAACATTGCTAATAAAGGTATGAAAGAAGTGCCATTCCTTTAGCATGCTTGATGCAACATCACTGTGACCGGCTTCGCGCGCAGCTTTTAAACCAGTGCCGACGCCATACCAACCCGGCACAATCTGACGTGATTGAGTCCAACCAAATACCCATGGAATCGCACGCAAGCTACCTAGCCCACTTGCTGCATCTGGCCGACGTGATGGCCTAGAACCTAAGAAAAGATTTCCTAGTTGTTCAACTGGGGTGGAAGCGTAGAAATATGCTGGTAAATCAGGATGATCGACCAGTGATCGATATTGGGCAAATGAATTATCACTAATTGATTGCATACAAGCATTCCAACTATCAAGATCTTTCGGATCTTGACGAGGTCCACGATTAAGTACGGTTGCTTCAAGAGCGGCAGCCAAGGTTAACTCAACGTTTTCGCGCGCAAGCGAAGGCAAGGCAAACTTGTCACTAATAACTTCGCCTTGCTCAGTCATTTTGATTTCGCCATCGATAGAGCCCCACGGAAGTGCAATCAAAGCTTCATATGTAGGGCCGCCGCCACGACCGACTGAACCGCCTCGACCATGGAATAAGCGCAAGCGAACACCGTATTTCATTGCCACATCGCGCAAGTTGCGTTGAGCACGGTGAATTTCCCATTGGCTAGTTGCAATACCGGCATCTTTATTTGAGTCTGAGTAACCCAACATGATCTCTTGCACATCGCCACGCAAAGTTAATAACTTGCGATAAGTCGGATTACTAAGAAGTTTTTCTAGAATTTCACCAGCTGCGCGAAGTTCAGCAACTGTTTCAAGTAACGGTGCAAAACCAATACGAGCAGTGCTCTGTTCGAGATCAACTAAACCAACATACTTTCCGAGAACTACAGCTGCCAATAAGTCATCAGCGCCTTTAGTCATCGAGACGATGTAGGTTTCAATTGCAGTTGAACCAAAACGATCAATTATTTCGCCAATGGCAGAGAAGGTGTCCATGGTCTTTGTTGCATCAGCATCAAGTTCGCTCTCAACAGGCTTCTTGGCGCTAGCTAATTCAGCGGCTAGTAATTCAAATTTCTGATCATGGCTTTGCTCAAGATAGTTATCAGCGATACCTAATTGTGAGAGCACGTGATGATGGGCATCTGAATGTTCTCGGATATCCATCGTTGCGTGGTTTAAACCAAAAGTGCTGACTGTGCGAATTGTGCGTTCTAGTAAGCCTTTTGCAATTAGCTCGCCACGGTGGGCAAAAAGTGAATCGCGCATTAACGTTAAATCAGCTAATAATTCAGCAGTATCGCGGTAATCGCGATGAGGAACATGTGGGCCTTTAGCAGCATGGCGCATACGTGTGAAAGCTAAGCGATGCACAATTGCGGTGGCTTTCAAGCGATAAGGTTCTTCGACATTTAAGCGCAAGAAGCGTTCTTCGAATTCTGGAATATGTTTCAAATCATTTTCAATCGAGGCAGTTAGTTCAGGTGTTGCTCCAACGATTCGGGTAGATACCGAGAGCAGCTGACGTAGCTCATCCATGGCTGCGATTGTTACGCGAATAGCGTGGCCAGCCTGCAAAACCATTACATCGCGAGTCACTTCGCCAGTGATATTTGGGTTTCCATCACGATCGCCACCGATCCAGTTTCCGAACGAAAGTGGACGAGCGGTTACCGGAACATCAATTCCGAGACGCTTCATCTGTATTGCAAAATCGTTAAGAACTTGAGGCACTGATAATCTAAATAAATCATCTAAGTAATAGAGCGCGTTCATAGCTTCATCAAGTGGCTCTGGGCGATCAAGTCGAAGTTCATCGGTCTGCCAAATCAAATCAACTAGTTCAGCTAACTTAGCAACACGTGATGGTGAATTTTTCTGATCAAGTAAAGAGGCAACTTTTCCTAATTTATTCAAAATAGAACGACGAGCAGCTTCAGTTGGATGTGCAGTAAAAACTGGACGCACATTAAGTTCAGATACCCAAAGGGCTAAATCAGCATCAGAAAATTCGTGCCCTGGTGTTTGCGCTTTTTTAGCAGCCAAGATGCGATCGGTAGCGCGGGTTAGCCAGGAGCCACCTTCGGCACGCGCATCGGCCAAAATATGTGCACGGTGAACTTGTTCAGCAACATTTGCTAAGTGAAAGTAAGTACTAAATGCACGTACCAACTGCACTGAATCTTCAACAGATAAATCAGAAAGTATTTCGCCGCTATCGCCTTCGCGCACAGCCTTACGCACTGCCTCAACTAAATTGAGCAGTTCGACGCCTTCTTGGCGTACAAGGGTTTGGCCTAAGAGTTCACCTAACTGGCGAACGTCATTACGCAACTCTGCGTCATCGGCCTGAAAATTGCCTGACATGGGCGTAATCATCGCAGGTCTTTCGCAATCGCGATTACCGCACGCGTACCGAGCAAGATAGAATTGGCGTAATTCGCCCCCTCCCACCTTTGGGAGTTGGGGCTTAACGGCATTTCGTAGCATCTAAGTGTGAGGGGAGGTTGTCATGCGTGGCTTGTTAAATTCACTTGCCGACTTCCCGGAATTTATCGATGCAACGAGTGAAAGTAATCTGCATCGATCTCATAATCTGGTCACTCCGCCACCGAGTTTTCCGTTTTTGATCGCACAAATTGCCCAATCTAGGCCAGTTCTAGTCATTAACGGCTCTAGTCGTGGCGCTGAAGATATTGCCAGCGAACTTCGCGATCTACATGATCGCGTTCTTGAGTTTCCAGCTTGGGAGACGTTGCCGCATGAACGTTTAAGCCCACGAAGCGACACTGTTGCTCGCCGAATTCAAACCCTAAATGAATTAGCGCATTCGAATTCCGCACTTAACCCAATTGTGATTACCCCAGTGCGTGGTGTCATTCATCGCATCATTGCGGATTTAGCTAAGCAACCCCTTTGGCATCTTGAACAAGGACAAGAGATTTCCTTAAGTGAGCTAATAAGACATTTAACTGATCTGGCCTACGTTCGAACTGACCTAGTTGAAAAACGTGGCGAATTTGCTGTGCGTGGCGGAATCATCGATTTATTCTTACCGCTAACTAAACACCCGATTCGAATCGATTTCTTTGGCGATGAAATTGAAGAGCTAAATTACTTTGAAGTATCAGGGCAACGAACCTCTGAACCAGTAATCGGAAAACTTGAGATTTTTCCTTGTCGCGAACTATTGCTCACCGAAGATATTCAAGTTAAAGCAAATGATCTAATTTCTAAGTTTCCAGCAGCTGCGGAAATGCTTGATCGAATGGCTGCAGGAATTGCCACCGAAGGTATGGAATCTTTGATTCCATTGTTGATCGAAGAGCAAGAAACTTTGCTGGATCGCATGCCCGCGAATACCGAAATAATTTTCTTAGATGAAGAACGAATCCGTTCCAGGGCGGCAGATTTACTTTCTACCAATGATGAATTCTTAGCCGCTTCTTGGTCTAATGCTGCAGTTGGCGCAGTTGCTCCTGTACATACGGGCGTAAGTACTTACCTAGCCTGGGATGAGCTGGCTGAAAAGATTATTTCCTTGGGCCTTAATCGCCGCTCGCTAAATTCCTTTGGTTCTGACTTAAGTGAAAATACTGACTTTATGGCGATCTCAGCGATTGATCCGTTGCGTGGCGATATGGATCAACTATTAGCTGTGCTGGGGGAGGCAGTTTTAAATAACTTCAAGGTGATATTCACGGCTAATGGTCACGGCATGGTTGAACGTTATGCCGGAATCTTCCGAGGTGCTGATCTGCCGGTATACGTGGTCGATCAATTGCAAGCAAAGCCAACTGCTGGCTTGATTCATATAACAACTACTCCGATTACCTACGGCTTCTCGTATCCAAGTGCACAAATACTTTTTATTACTGAACATGATTTAACTGGCAGTAAATCTCGAGTTAAAGATTCAGATCGCTTGCCCTCAAAACGTAAACAGAGCGTTGATCCACTGGAATTAAAGGCTGGCGATTTTGTAGTTCATGAACAACACGGCATCGGTCGTTATGTTGAAATGATTCAGCGCGAAACCGCGGGTGTAGTTCGCGAGTATTTAATTATTGAATACGCGTCAGCCAAGCGTGGCCAACCGGGCGATCGCATTTTTGTGCCAACTGATTCGCTAGAGCAAGTAAGTAAATACATTGGTGGCGAGTCACCAACTGTCCACCGAATTGGCAGCGGGGAATGGCAGAAAGCTAAGGGTCGCGCACGAAAAGCGGTTCGCCAAATTGCTGGCGAGCTAATTCGACTTTATGCCGCACGCACCAGTGCACCAGGTTTTGCGTTCTCACCAGATACGCCATGGCAACGCGAATTAGAAGATGCATTTTCCTATATCGAAACCCTTGATCAGCTAGCCACGATCGATGAAGTTAAGCGCGACATGGAACGCCCGTTTCCGATGGATCGCATTATTTGCGGCGATGTTGGCTACGGCAAAACCGAAATTGCAATTCGCGCCGCATTTAAAGCTGTGCAAGATGGCAAGCAGGTTGCTGTATTGGTACCAACTACTCTATTGGTGCAACAGCATTACAAAACTTTTACCGAACGTTATTCCGGTTTTCCTATCAAAGTCGCTGGCATGTCTCGCTTTAATACTGCCAAAGAGAGCAAGGAAATAACGTTGGGCTTGGGCGAAGGCGCAATTGATGTTGTTATCGGCACTCATCGAATCCTCTCGAATGATGTGATTTTCAAGGACTTAGGGCTAGTTATCGTTGATGAAGAGCAGCGCTTTGGCGTTGAGCAGAAAGAATCCCTGAAGAAACTACGCACTACGGTCGATGTGCTTTCCATGTCAGCTACGCCAATTCCGCGCACGTTAGAGATGGCAGTAACGGGTATTCGTGAGATGTCCACGATTACTACGCCGCCAGAAGAACGACACCCGATTCTTACTTATGTCGGCGCTAGTGAAGATGCCCAGATCGCCGCCGCCATCCATCGAGAACTTTTGCGTGACGGTCAGATTTTCTATATTCATAATCGCGTTGAATCAATTGACCGCACCGCATCTCGTTTACAAGAGCTAGTACCAGAGGCTCGCATTCGCGTAGCACATGGGCAGATGAGTGAATCGATGTTAGAAGATGTAATCCTCGGATTCTGGAATCGTGATTTTGATGTTCTGGTTTGTACAACGATTGTGGAAAGCGGACTTGATATTGCAAATGCCAATACTTTAATTGTTGAACGCGCTGACATGTTTGGCCTATCGCAACTTCATCAATTGCGTGGTCGAGTTGGCCGTGGTCGTGAACGTGCATATGCCTATTTCCTTTATCCAGCCGATCAACCACTTTCGGAAATTGCGATTGATCGCTTGAAAACAATTGCATCAAATACTGATCTAGGTGCTGGAATGCGCGTTGCTTTAAAGGATTTAGAAATTCGTGGCGCCGGCAACTTACTTGGTGGCGAACAATCAGGCCATATTGCCGATGTTGGTTTTGACCTTTATATGCGCATGGTGGGCGAAGCAGTACAAGATTACAAAACTGGCTTTATTGAAACTGAAGAACCAAATCATGAATGCAAAATTGAAATTCCAATTAATGCGCACCTGCCCGAAGAATATGTGCCAGGTGAACGTTTACGCCTTGATCTTTATCGCCGCTTAGCTGATGTGCAAAGTGATGCCGATGTAGATTCGATTGCAGCTGAGTTAATTGATCGATTCGGCGAACTTCCAGAGACTGCGTTAGCGCTTCTTGGTGTGGCCAAACTGCGAGCTTTGGCCAAAGGTCAGAAACTGCGTGAAGTTGTGATTTCCGGCAAATTCCTGCGCTTATCGCCACTGACTTTGGCTGAATCACGCCAGCTTCGCCTAGCCCGTGTTTATCCGGGGTCGATTTATAAGAGCGCAGCAAGCACAGTTTTGGTCGCACTACCCAAGGCCGCAGCGTGGAATCCGTCCGAAAGCACTCCAGTTATGGGGGATACTTCTACTCTGGCTTGGGTATCCGAAGCCGTAACCGAATTAGCGGCTAACCCGAAAGTGAGTAAATCTTGAAAAAATTCACCGCAGTCACAATCGCCTCTGTTGCAGCAATCGCACTTTTCTTAACTGGTTGCTCACAAGTTGGCGCGGCCGCAACAATCGGAAGCACGAAGATTACTCAAGCAACTGTGCAGACCAGCATTGATACCGTAATGGCTGAACGCACCGGTGTTGATACCACCCAAATGCAACTAGAAACTGGCGAAGAGCTAAACCGTAGCCAACTACGTTTCCACTTATTTGCAGGTCTATTAAAGGCTGCTGCTAAATCGGTGAAAGTTACTGTTACTAAGGCTGAGATCGATACTCGCCGCGAAGTAATCATTCAGCAAGTCGGCGGCGTAGCTAATTTGCCACAGGCACTTGTTGGCGC
>CAJAFH010000033.1 GCA_903939005.1 uncultured Actinomycetes bacterium
CGCTAAGGCTGCCACCGAACGCGCTGCACTAGAAGAAGCACGTTCGATCCGCGAAGGCGAAACTCTTTCTGCACGCGCACGTAATCGTGAGCTAACTGCTGAACTAGAAGTTCTTACATCTAGTGTGCATAAAGATGAAATCGCTCGCGCCGAACAACGTATGCGCATTGAACAACTTGAATCAAAGGCTGTTGAAGAACTAGGCATTGATACTGAAACGCTGGTCAATGAATATGGCCCAGATAATGATGTGCCAACATTTATTGAAAATGAAGCTGGCGAAATCATTACAACTGAGCTAATTCCATATCGCCGCGATCAACAAGAGAAGCGCTTGGCTGCAACCGAGCGTTCACTTACCTTGCTCGGCAAGATTAATCCGCTGGCACTTGAGGAATACACCTCCCTTGAAGAGCGCTTGAAGTTCTTAGCTGAACAACTCGAAGACTTAAAGAACACACGTAGAGATCTCTTGGACATTGTCAAAGAAGTTGATGATCGAGTTCAGCAGATCTTCATGGAAGCTTTCGAGGCTACCGCTGAGCACTTTGAAACTATCTTCGCTCGACTATTCCCAGGTGGCGATGGTCGCTTGATTCTGACCAATCCGGATGACTTGTTAAACAGTGGCGTCGATGTTGAAGCTCGCCCACCTGGAAAACGTATTAAACGTCTATCGCTGCTATCAGGCGGCGAGAAGTCCTTAACTGCGGTAGCGATGTTGATTGCGATCTTTAAGGCACGTCCAAGTCCGTTCTATGTAATGGACGAAGTTGAAGCAGCTCTTGATGATGCCAACTTAGGCCGGCTATTAGGCGTGCTTGAAGAATTGCGCGAAACATCGCAGCTAATCATCATTACTCACCAGAAGCGCACGATGGAAATTGCGGATGCTCTTTATGGCGTAACCATGCGTGGTGACGGTGTAACTGAAGTTATCTCGCAACGTCTGCGCGAATCTAATAACGAGTAAGTAAATATGTTTAGGCGCCGTTAACCATGGGCTTTTTCAAAAAATTTCTAGCCAAAGTCACCCGCACCTCATCAGTAACAGCTACTGATTGGGATGAGCTTTATGGCGAACTAATTGCCTCAGACCTTGGTGCATCTTTAACCGATGCCATTTTGGCCTCTGCTAAGAAAAGTAAATCCGAAGAACCAATTGAAGCCATTCGTGAAGCGCTAACGGCGTTGCTTAGTTCTAAGCCACGCACATTGGCTATTTCAGAGACTGGCTTAACTACAATTTTAGTTATTGGTGTCAATGGAACGGGTAAGACAACCTCAGTTGCCAAGTTAGCTGCAAATATTTCAAGCGCTGGCAACCGAGTGTTGCTAGGCGCTGCTGATACTTTCCGCGCGGCAGCCGTTGAACAATTACAAACTTGGGCAACGCGTATCGGGCTAACTGTTATCACTGGAAAACCAAATGGCGAACCAGCAGCAGTTGCATTTGATAGCGCTACGAAAGCGATTGCTGATAATTATCAATATTTAGTAATTGATACGGCTGGCAGATTGCAGAACAAGGCAGATCTCATGGCCGAACTTGGAAAAATTAAACGAGTAATTGAAAAAGTCACGCCAGTCAATGAAGTGCTATTGGTAGTAGATGCGACGACTGGTCAAAATGGTTTGAGCCAAGCGAAATTATTTTCAGAGGCAGTTGAAGTTACTGGCATTGTTTTAACTAAGTTAGATGGCAGCGCACGAGGCGGTATTGCCCTCGCGATTGAACACGATCTCGATCTGCCGATTAAATGGATCGGTACGGGGGAGGCCATAGCCGACCTCACGCCATTTGACCCGGAAATTTACATAACTGGCATTTTGGACGCTGAATAACCTGATCTTTTAACGCCCACGTAACATTTCGGGTGAATTCCTGTAATCAGTTTGAGAGAGATTGCCGCCATCTCAAAGGCGAGAATCGCGAAACTCTTCGAAAGTGATTATTCATGGATATAAGTACTGGTGATACCGCTTGGATGTTGGCAAGTTCTGCATTGGTCTTGCTGATGACTCCGGGCCTCGCATTTTTCTATGGTGGCATGGTTCGCACTAAGAGCGTTTTAAATATGATGATGATGTCAATGGCCACAGTTGGCATTGTTAGCATCATCTGGGTTATCTACGGTTTTGAATTAGCTTTTGGCGTCGATGGTAAATCTGCCTGGTATGGCGCGATTAAGATTTCTGATCTAGGAAATCAAGTTGATGCAGTTGCCAATAATGGTGGCGAGTATCCGATCCCACTACTAGTTTTCGCAGCTTTCCAATTGATGTTTGCGATTATTACGCCGGCACTTATTTCAGGTGCAATTGCCGATCGTGCGAAGTTTGTTCCGTGGACAATCTTTGTTGCAATCTGGACAACGGTCGTTTATTTGCCAGTTGCGCACTGGGTATTTGCTTTCGGTAACAAGGTCGGCGATGTTGTAACAGGTGCTGGCTATTTAGCGGCTAAAGGCGTGCAGGATTTTGCCGGCGGTACGGCCGTTCACATTAACGCTGGTGCTGCTGGTTTAGCACTTGCCATAGTTCTTGGAAAGCGCATTGGCTGGCGTAAAGAATCAATGCGTCCACATTCTTTGCCATTGGTAATGCTTGGTGCTGGTTTACTTTGGTTTGGTTGGTTTGGATTTAATGCAGGATCAGCACTTGGTGCAAATGGCATCGCTGGTTTAGCTTTCTTAAATACTCAAGTAGCTGCAGCAGCAGCGCTAATTGGTTGGATCCTTGTTGAAAAAGTTCGTAATGGGCATGCAACCACTCTTGGTGCCGCATCTGGTGCAGTCGCTGGTTTAGTTGCGATTACGCCAGCTTGCGCTTTCGTGGCACCTTGGGCCGCAGTCGTAATTGGCTTCTTGGCCGGTGTTATCTGCTCAGTTGCAGTTGGCATGAAGTATCTATTCAACTTCGATGATTCCTTAGATGTAGTCGGCGTGCACTTAGTTGGCGGCATCTGGGGCTCACTATCAATTGGACTCTTCGGATCAAGTGCTGTTAACAGCATTGGTCTAGATGGTTTGTTCTTCGGAGGCGGCACTGCACTACTGGGCAAGCAAGCACTCGCAGTTGCTTTGGTTGCCGGTTACTCCTTCCTAGCTACATTGATAATCGGCTTTGGGATTGAAAAGACCATCGGGTTCCGGGTCACAAAGGAATCTGAATTAGAGGGCGTCGACTTCAATGAACATGCCGAATCTGCTTATGAAATGTCCGGATCAACTCGTGGAGGTTCCTTAATATGAAACTAGTAACAGCAATTTTGAAGCCTCACAAGTTGGAAGAAGTAAAAGATGCGCTCGAAGCTTTTGGCGTAAAGGGCATCACAGTTTCACAAGCAAGTGGCTTTGGTCGCCAGCGTGGTCACACCGAGGTTTATCGCGGTGCAGAGTACAAGGTTGATCTAATTGCAAAGGTAAGAGTTGAAGTTCTTGTCGATGATGAAGACTCTGATTCCGTGGTCGGAGTAATCGTTAAGGCAGCTTCGACTGGCTCGATCGGTGATGGCAAAGTTTGGACAATGCCAGTCGAGGAAGTGGTTCGCGTGCGCACCGGCGAGCGAGGATCAGAAGCAATTTAGCCGCTAGATGATTTAGCTAGAGGGGTCGCAATTAGTAGGATGAGGCTATGTTCGAGTCTCTTGGCAATCGGTTCAGCAATGCATTTGCATCGCTGCGATCACGTGGAAAGTTATCTAATTCAGATATCTCAAATGTTTGCCAAGAGATTCGACAAGCTTTACTTGATGCCGACGTAGCGTTATCGGTCGTTGAAGATTTTGTAGGCAAAATTGAAGTTCAGGCAAAAGAAGCTTTAATTGATCTACAAGCGGGTGCCAACCAAGCCCAAGTTGTATTTGAAATCGTTAACAAAGAACTTGTTGAGTTACTCGGCAGCCAAGCCCGTCGAGTTCGCTTAGCAAAAGTAGCGCCAACGGTAATTATGTTGGCTGGTTTGCAAGGCGCTGGTAAAACAACTCTGGCCGGAAAACTAGCAAAATATTTTGCCGACCAGGGCGATACCCCGATCTTGGTTGCTTCAGATTTACAACGCCCTAATGCAGTAACGCAGTTACAGGTGGTTGGTCAGAACGCCGGTATCCCAGTGTTTGCGCCGCAGCCAGGTAATGGAGTTGGTAATCCAGTTGAAGTCGCGCGCGAAGGTATTGCATTCGCCAAATCAAAGCTACATAACATCGTAATTGTTGATACTGCTGGTCGTCTTGGTGTCGATGAAGAGTTAATGCAAGAAGCAAAAGATATCCGCGATGCAATTTCACCCGATGAAATTCTCTTTGTCGTAGATGCCATGACTGGTCAAGATGCGGTGCGAACTGCGCAAGCATTTCAAGATGGTGTTGGTTTCGATGGGGTAGTGCTAACCAAGTTAGATGGTGATGCTCGAGGCGGTGCTGCACTTTCAATCGTTACGCAAACCGGCAAGCCAATTATGTTTGCTTCGACCGGTGAAAAATTAGCTGACTTTGATTTATTCCACCCTGATCGCATGGCTTCACGCATCTTGGGAATGGGCGATGTTGCAACGCTGGCCGAGCAAGCAAAGAAAGCATTTAGTGGCGAAGGCGCTGCGAAGATGGAAGAAAAGTTTGCTCGCGGCGATGACTTCACTCTCGAAGATTTCCTAGAACAGATTTCGGCAATGTCGAAAATGGGTTCAATGGGCAAAATTTTGGGCATGTTGCCTGGCGCCGGTGCCATGAAAAAGCAGATCGAAAACTTCGATGAATCGGAAATCGTGCGCACCAAAGCAATCGTGCAGTCGATGACACCAACTGAGCGCCGCGATCCGAAAGTTCTAAATGGTTCGCGTCGTGCTCGAATTGCAGCGGGTAGTGGTCGCCAAGTATCTGAAGTTAATTCTCTGGTTGAGCGCTTTACTCAGGCCCAAAAGATGATGAAACAGATGCGAAATGGCAAAGTTCCTGCGGGCATGCCAGCAGGAATGGGCTTGCCGCCAGGGGCTGCGATCCCAGGTATGAGCACGCCGAATAAGGGCAATCAGCCGCCTAAGAAGAAGTCTCGCTCTGGAAACCCCGCTAAACGCGCAGCTGAGGAGCAGGGCTAGGCTTCCGCTCGATTTCGTATCTGAGCCTGAAACTGGCAAGATTGGCCTCCTGTGACGGGGCCCTCTATCCCCGGAACTTACCTAAGTCCAAAGCGCGTTCTTGATTAACTTCGCACCCCGCTGAAGCAGATCCGGTACGACATACATTTACAGGAGTAATACTTACTTGGCTACAAAAATTCGTTTAATGCGCATGGGCAAAATCCGTACCCCATTTTTCCGTATCGTTGTTACAGATGCTCGTAAAGCTCGCAACGGTCTTTCAATTGA
>CAJAFH010000034.1 GCA_903939005.1 uncultured Actinomycetes bacterium
GCTGGAATCAGGCTGCTGATGAAGATTGCCACATCCCAACGCTGACGCCATTGCGCTTTGCCGTACTTGCTGCGATATTCAAAAGCAACACCGCGCACAATTAGCGAAACGAGAATAAGAAATAGCGGCAAATAGAAGCCACTAAATAAGGTCGAATACCATTCTGGAAATGCGGCAAATGTGGCACCACCAGCAACCAATAACCAAACTTCGTTACCATCCCAGACTGGGCCAAGAGTTGTAAGTACTGCGCGACGATCGGCTTCGTTTTTGGAAACAAACGGCAACAAGATGCCGACGCCGAAATCGAAACCTTCAAGGATGAAGTATCCGATCCAGAGAACTGCGATTAGTAAGAACCAAGTGCTTTGAAATGTCATTTTCTATTCCTTTCCTGCAGTCCTAGTAACTCATTACGAGTTTTTGCTGGTCAGATCCACCGAGTTCTGGATCTGCATAATCCAATTCTTCGGAAGGTCCGTTTTTAATAACTTTTAGAATCAAGCCGACTTCAATAAAAGCCAAGATTCCGTAAAGCAATGTAAAGACGATCATGGTGAATAACACTGCGCCAGCAGATACCACTTGGCTTACGCCATCTTCAGTTCGAATCAATCCGAAGACCGCCCAGGGTTGTCTGGCAGTTTCAGTGAAGATCCAACCGAATGAATTAGCTAGAAGCGGAATAAATGGCAACGAGATCATGGCCGGTGCAAACCAGCGACCACGAGGTGTGCCACCGCGACGCATCTGCCATAACGCAAGTAGGGCAAATAGCGCGCCAAGGAATCCAAACCCAATCATCAATCTAAATGACCAATATGCCATTGGAATGTTTGGAGTGTATTCACCAGGACCAAATTCTTGGTCGTACTTAGCTTCTAGATCATTTACACCTTCGACTACGCCATTGAAATTTCCAGTTGACATAAATGAGAGAACTGAGGGAATATCGATTTGGAATACCGACCTTGAACCATCGAGAGTTCCGATAGTAAAGACCGAGAAAGGCGCTGATTCAGTGGTGTCATAGAGCGCTTCAGCTGCTGCCATCTTCATTGGTTGTTGTTCAGTCATTATTCGCGCAGTGATATCGCCAGAAACGCTGACCATAACAATGCTTATCAACATTGTGACCAAGCCAAGTTTTAAAGTACCGCGCGCCATTTCGATATCTTTTTTCTTAATGATCAACCAAGCTGAGATTCCAGCCATGAATGCTGCGCCAGTAAATGCCGCTGATGGAATAGTGTGGAAGAAAGTTGCCAGCGCTGTGTTCTGAGTTAGCACTGCTTTAATATCGATAAGTTCGGCGCGATTCTTTGCTTCGTTATAGATGTATCCAACTGGATGTTGCATCCAAGCATTTGCAGCCAAAATAAAGTAGGCCGAAAGTAAAGTGCCGGTTGCAGCAATCCAGATTGAAGCCAGATGAAGTTTCTTGGGCAGTCGATCCCAACCGAAAATCCAAAGACCCAAGAAAGTACTTTCTAGGAAGAAAGCCAGCAGCCCTTCCATCGCCAGTGGCGCACCGAATATGTCGCCGACGAATCGAGAGTACGAAGACCAGTTCATGCCGAACTGAAACTCTTGCACAATGCCAGTAACTACACCGATGGCAAAGTTGATTAAGAACAACTTTCCAAAGAATTTAGTAGCGCGGAGATATTTCAACTTTGCGGTGCGATACCAAGCTGTATGCAGGCCAGCTACGAGAAAAGCCATTCCGATTGTGATGGGCACAAAGAGGAAGTGATAAACGGTTGTGATGGCGAATTGCCATCGGGCCAGATCTAGTGAATTCATAGATCGATCTCCATTTCTAAAGAGGCTAAAACCTCTCGAGGCTTAGTCTCCGCTGGGAGGTACGAGATCTGATATAAATTTCATGGGGCTGCCCCTCATGGGCGTAATTCACATTTTTGAGAACTTTTGATAACTAGAGTCTGTTTTTTGGCCGCTGGCTGAGCGTGATTCGCCTTAACAGGGGGTGGCAAGGTAACCTTTGCTCCTGCCTGAAGCAGCAAAGCTGTTTTGGCGCATTACTCGTTTTTGAGCGAATAACTAACAAGGAGCACGACCATGGCAGCAAACTGCGATATCTGTGGCAAAGGCCCAAGCTTTGGCAACAAAGTTTCACACTCACAGGTAAAGACTCGTCGTCGCTGGAATCCAAATATTCAGCGTGTGCGCACCCTGGTAGCTGGCGCAACTAAGCGTCAGAACGTATGTACCTCTTGCCTTAAGGCCGGCAAAGTAACTCGTTAGTCTCTGGCTTTTTAATTGAAATGGCGCCAGGTATCTGGCGCTTTTTCATTTCCCAGAACAGTTAATCCAGTGCCGGCACTTACTTGGCCAATTAACAATCCTGGTAAATCTTGACCGGTTGCTAGAAATACATGGTCTTCGCCGCCGCCTAAGACTAAGTCAGCGATTGAAATACTTAATTCCTCGCTCAAAGTATTTAGCTCTGCGAAGTCAGCTGCGGCTTGAAATAGATTGAAATCAAGATTGAATTTTACCTTTGAGGCTGCCGCCATTTGTTCGGCTTGTGTCATTAACGAATCACTGACATCACTCATCGCAGTTGCTTGGGTCAAATTTGCAGCGTAGGCATAATTAAGCGTTGGTGCTCTAAAAGCCGCGACGGCGCGTTTGGCGGATTCTGTTTCAATCGCTAAACCTCTTTCTAGAATTGCAAAACCCGCACGCGACCAACCTGGCAAGTTAGATGAATAGATCTGATCGCCAACCTGTGCTCCACTTCGCAAGATCGCAGTTTCGACTTCACCCAATGCGGTAATTGCAATCGTGACGGCTGCGCCTTTAGCTAGATCTCCCCCGACCACGGCCGCGCCAACTAAGTTAGCTTCGAATGCGATTCCTTTAGCTAGTTTCTCGATCCATTCCAGATCTTCATTTCCGGTTAACGAAACAGCGACAACTAAAAAGGTTGGCTTTGCGCCCATGCTAAAGACATCGGCTAAATTCGCAGCCGTAATTTTTCGGCCAATCTCAAAAGCGCTCGACCATTCCAGGCGAAAATGAACGCCTTCAACCGCCATATCGGTTGTAATTACGGTGCGATTGGTAGTGCGAATAACCGCGGCGTCATCGCCAATGCCAACTTCTAGATTTGGGTGACTGCTCGCGAAAACTTGCGCCAATAGCGCTATTACTTCGCTCTCAGTAAATGCCATGCGGTGATTCTATTCCCATCAGATATCCACTAGAGAATTAGCGCCTCTATGCGCTACCTTTGCCACTTAGTAGAACGCAATAAGGAGACCAAAATGTCAGTACAGGCATACATCTTGATTCAGACCGAAGTCGGAAAAGCGGACAGTGTCGCTAAATCTGTATCGGCGATCGCGGGCGTAACTCTGGCTGAAGGCGTTACTGGTCCTTACGATGTAATCATGCGCGCTGAAGCCCCAAGCATGGAAGATTTTGGTCGCATGATTCTTTCTAAAGTTCAAGGTGTTGCAGGTATTACTCGCACTTTGACTTGCCCAGTCACTACTTTCTAATTACCCAGAACAAACTAGAGGCTTCTAATTACCTAGCGGTCCGTTTGTTCTGCGCTTTGCGGTATCAATTAGCGCTTGCACGATCTGCTCGTAACTCTTTCCAGTCGCAGCCCACATTTTGGGAAACACTGAAGTAGCGGTAAAACCAGGCATAGTGTTTATTTCATTAATTACTACTTCGCCGGTATTGGTAAAGAAGAAATCGACTCGAGCTAACCCGCTACAGCCAAGAGATTTAAACGCATCAAGGGACGCGGCGCGAATTGTATCGCTAGCACTTGCTGGAATATCGGCCGGAATGATTATTTCGGTTGCGCCATCTAAATACTTTGCTTCGAAATCATAGAACTCAAACTTTGAATCAATCTTAATTTGGCCAACTTTAGAAGCTTGAGCTGCTCCGTCAATTTCCAAAACTGCACATTCAATTTCTAAACCGACAACTGCACTTTCAACCATGGCCTTGGGATCAAAGCGATGTGCTTCGGCAATCGCATTTGCTAACTGATCAGCGCTTTTA
>CAJAFH010000035.1 GCA_903939005.1 uncultured Actinomycetes bacterium
TGGCCACCTGAAAGCTGATGGGGATACTTGTCGAAGGACCCTTCTGGATTTGGAATTTCAACCATCGTAATTAACTCGATAGCTCGAATCTTTGCTTCCTGTGGCCCCATGTCGTAGTGGGTACGAAGGGTCTCAACAATCTGGAAACCAATTGTATAAAGGGGATTCAGTGCAGTCATTGGTTCTTGAAAGATGTATGCAACATTCGCGCCACGAGTCTTCCGTAGCAAAGACTTTTTCGCGCCAACCATTTCTACGCCATTAACTTTTACGCTTCCGGAAACTCGAGCGTTGGAAGCCAAAAGGTCCATTAATCCCATTGCAATTGAAGTTTTTCCAGAGCCAGATTCACCAACAATGGCAAGTACTTTTCCGGCCTGCACATCAAAGTTCATATCTATTGCAGCGGGATACCAGACCCCTTCGACCCAAAAGTCGATGTTGAACTTCGATACTTGAAGTACCGGCTGATTAGTTGTGCTCATTTGCCTTCTCCTGCAATGATTAGGTGGTGAATGAAACATTTAGGCCTCGTAGCAACTTTGCTTGGGCGGCTACTTCTTATATATTGATTGCTCTTTTCGCCGTTAACAGTCTCTGGGTGGTTGAAGACAATCTTCAAATCATCCGCGACTTTTTTGTCTGCGCAATTCTCAGCGTTCTTGTTTTCTTTTTTTGGATAAAACCCAAACTCATATTGAGAGCTGATGTGATTGAAGTTGTAAATCCCTTTAGAACTGAGTTGATTGCTTACAGCGATGTGCTTGACCTGGAAACTAAGTGGAGCTTGGCTATTGTTCACACGCGCGGCAGAACCAGAGTGTGGGTAGCCCCGGCGAGTGGAAAGCAGCGATGGGTTGCTGATAAGAAATTTGGTTGGATTGGGGGAAACTTCACCGCAAGTGGACCCAAGAGTGAGGGAATGGAATCGATGAGTGCAAGCCTTGACAGCTTGAGTGGTCAAGCCGCCTACATGATTCGCGAAAGAATTAAGCGTTTGCATTAGGAACGAGCCTCGCTTAACTCTCTACTTTTCTTTCGCTCCTTCATTGAAATGTGTCGGCGCTGTCTTGGATCGAATGCGTCACGAAGACCATCGCCAATGAAGTTAATGCAAAGCGCAATTGAAATGATCAGCGTGCCTGGCCACCAAAAGAGCCAGGGGCTAATGCTAAAGCTTCCCTGATATTCGCTGATTAATAGACCAAGGGAAACATCAGGCGGCCTAACTCCAAATCCAAGGTAACTTAAAGCTGTTTCGGCGAGAATTGCACCTGATAGGAGCAATGTACCTACAACAACGATGATTCCAATTGCATTTGGAAGAATGTGCTTGAAGATAATTCGTCGGTCAGATGCACCTGCAACTCTGGCTGCATCAACAAACTCTCGTTCCCGAAGCGTTAAGAATTCAGTTCTAACAAATCGCGCAAGTCCCATCCAGGCAAAGAGTCCGAGCATAATCGCAAGTGGCACTACACCGAGATTTCCAAACCTAAATCCAATTACGGCTCCAATAACAATCGTTGGAGTAACCAAGAACATGTCGGTGAGTCTCATTAAAACTGAATCAACAACTCCACCAAAGTAGCCGGCAATCGCACCAATGACAGTGCCAATCACAATGCCCAAAATTCCCACAATTAACATAACTAAAATCGATTGTTGAGCCCCACGCATTACCAGCGCAAAGTAATCGGTACCAATAATGTCTGTTCCAAAAGGATGCGATCCAAAACGAACCCCATCACCATCGAGAAACGAAGGAGCAAGATCTAGGGTTGGACATCCGGTTACGCCACCGTTACAGGTACTTGCAACAGCGCCTTCAGGATCGATTTGGGAAATGTTATACGGCCACCACCCAGGGATAGAAAATTTAAACTTGCTAAATCCAACAGTGATACCTAGCGAGGTGTAAACAATTACAAAAATAGAGATGAGGGTGATTAGCGAAACTACTGCTGCCTTATGCTTGAAAAAGCGCTTAACAATGATTTGACGCTGGTTCAGCCCATCTGTTTCTTTGTTTTCAATTCCACTCTCATTCACTTTAGAAGTTGAAACAGTGGGTTTCTTCAATTCGTCCATCTCCGCCTACTTCCTTATTCTAATTCTGGGATCGACTACGCCATACAAAAGATCGGCTACAAAATTAGCCATAACAGTCAAAGTTGCCGAAATAATAAAGACACCCATGAATAGATTTAAGTCATAGCCCGTAAGTGCATCATTAAACAACCTACCCATGCCCTTCCAAGCAAAAACACCTTCAGTAATAATTGCGCCACCGAATAAGCCGGCGAAATCGTTAACCAGAATTGTTGTTAGTGGAAGCATCGCGTTACGCATTCCGTGGCGGACAACAACAGTTCGCTCACTCAAGCCTTTCGCTCTAGCAGTTCTGATGTAATCCATATTCAAAACTTCTAGAAGACTTCCACGAGAGAATCGGATATATCCAGCGAAGGAGATCAGAGTCAGGGCAATCGTTGGGAGAACTAGGTGGAGGGCGGTATCTAAGCCAGAGACCCAGAAGTTACCTATTTGCTCATCGGTCAATAGATCATTTGATTGCCCTAGGGTTGGGACAGGTCGTCCGCTGACCGCATCAGAGTTCAGGTAATCCGAAAATTCTCGCATGAACCTATCTACAATAATTGGAACTGTAGAAATTAGAGCTGTGAAAAACCCGATACGAAGATAAACACGTCGATCGATGGTGCTAACGAAATAACCGATTGCGCAGCCAGCTGAAATTGTGATTGCAAAAATTGCTAAGACATTCATGAAAGATGCATCAGCAGACATGAGCGCCTGAAGTGGGAAGTAGAGAATCGCGACAGCTAGAGCAGTTCCGAAGCCAGTGGTGCGACCCTTCTTGCTATCTATTCCTGAAATTAACTGAATCACAATTGCAGCATTGCAGAACGCTAGAAATGAGACGCCAAAGATGCCCAGCGAAGGTTTAATAAACCACTGAGTAGCACTTACAAAGGAGAGCAACCCGGCTGCAAAGAGTGTGGCCCCTCCTAGAATTGAGAAGAATTGCAATTTAGCCCCGCCAACAAAGCCGGCCAAAATCAAGCCGAAAACTGCTGCGAACATCACAATCGTGAGCGGAGGAATGGTCGGGTCGACTAAGAAGTCGTTGAACTGAATAGCCATGAACTCCTTTAGAAGTACGGCCACCCAGAAAACTGGAAGAGAGAATAAAAGGAAAGAAATAAAAGTCATCGAATAATCGAAACGGCTGTACTGGCGAATCGCTGTAATCATTCCAACTGAGATGCCGAGAATAATTGCCAAGAAAGTAGAAGTAATAACCAACTTAACGGTTACCGGAAGCGCTTGAGCAATAACCTCAAAGACCGGTAGTTTCATTCGGGTTAGCCCCATATCGAAATCGCCCCATAAACCAGAGACGATGCCGCGTAGCCAAGAGAAATATCTGATTGGTGGAGGGACGTCTAGCTGCAACTCACGGGTCATTTGCAATATTAAATACTCTTTGTTTTCGACGGTACTTTCGCCAAAGACCGAAAGTGGGTCAGATGAATAGGCTTGCAGGTTGTACGCCAAGAAGCTTGACCCAAAAACGATAACAAACATCATTCCGAGACGGCGCAAAATATACTGTAACAAATTCTCTTCCTAACTTTGTTATGCGAAGAAACAAAAAATAACGTAAAGCAAATAACGGGTGAAATGCTAACACTGTAAAAAAGAACTGGGATGCCCTTTCAGACATCCCAGTTCTCTATATTTTACTTTTTATAGCTAGTTGTTAGTACGACCACTCGAAGTAGTTCCAAGTGATGTTATTTCCAACTGGTGCAGTCTTGATGTTCTTTAGTGTCTTGTTGAATGCAGTGATTGTTGGATTTGCGTACAGTGCAAGACCCCATGCATTTGCAACA
>CAJAFH010000036.1 GCA_903939005.1 uncultured Actinomycetes bacterium
AGCGCTACTGGGTGAAATCATGCGATATGAAATATCGTGTGACTGCATGAATCCAACTATTTGGGTGGCCAGCGAAGCTGCAGCGCCCATGCCCGCTTTAGGGTTTACGACCACCAACCACATGAGGCAAACCTACCGATTCAAATTAATCTATTGGCGTCGCGGATGGATCGAAATCAGCTGAATCTTGACCTTGCTTGCGCTTGTCTCTGCGCTTATCGAGAAGCAGGGAAATTAAGCCTGCCAGGAAATACAGAACTATCAATGGGCCGGCTAGAAAACTCATGGTTATTGGATCTGAGGTTGGTGTTAAAGCAGCAGCCGCTAAAGTTATTGAGAAGACCCAGATTCGCCAAGGCTTCAAAATCGTTGAGCCCCGTAAGAAACCAATCAAATTAAAAGTTAATAGGAATACTGGCAGCTCGAAAGCTAAACCGAAAAGCAGAATAATTCTGAGTACAAAATCTAAATAATCATCAAACCGAATTAGGTTCGTCAAAGCATCGGGAGTAAAACCAAATAGAACCTTAATCGCAACCGGCAAGATGAGATAACCGATGGTGGCGCCAAGTGCAAAAAATGGTGTGGCGGCGAAGAGAAAGAGAATTGAATAACGCTTCTCTTTACGGTGCAAAGCTGGTGCGATAAATGCCCAAAGTTGATAAAGCCAAACTGGCGCGGCCAGAATTAAGCCACTTAGAATGGCAACTTTAATTTGCAGATCAAGTGGACCTAAAACTCCGTTTATATAAAGTGAACCGCATTCATCTGAAGCTGTAGCTCGCGCTGTTGCGAGGTCACATACCGGCTCAGCAAGTTGGGTAATTATTTGATCGTAGAGAAACCAACCAGCGGTGGATGCTACGAGAATTGCGATGATTGAACGCAGAAACCTTTTTCGGAATTCACCAAGATGTTCGAGTAAGGGCATCTTCCCTTTGTTGCGTTTGGACATAACGAAAACGACTACTTAGTAGATGAGTCGTCATCTTTCTTGTCGTCGTCCTTCATCTCTTTCATTTCAGATTTAAAAATACGAAGCGAGCGACCAAGAGAGCGAGCTGAATCGGGCAGACGCTTAGCCCCAAAAAGGACGGCAATGACAATCAGAATTACGATTAACTCTTGACCACGAGGCATTTAACTACTCCTTAAGTTTCAACTTCTATGGGTAAACGCTACTGCATGATTTAGGGCTGGCGCCCAGTTCAATCTTCAGAAATTAGTGGTAATTTTCCAAAGCAGCCAAGGCTCGAGCATGCACTGCGGCTCTAATTTCAGTCGGCGCAATAGCTTCAACCTGACCGGCTAGCGACAGGATTGCTCTGGAAATCCAAGGAGCGCTATAGCCCTGGATGGTTGCCGTTGTGGAATTCGCCGATATTTGTGGCAACACTTCGAGAACCTGGCGAGATGCGGCATGAACCTTTACTTCGTAATCGATAGCTTCATCGTTGGCAGATACTAGGTTACTTGGCCAAAGTTGATCTGCTATTTCAGAAACCGCAACAATTCGGTCGGCGCGGAAATTACGGATAGCTTTTGCGCTATCACAATACCCTTGCAGATATTCATGCGAACCTGACTGCGAGAGTTCATACGGTGCAACTTGGCGCTTTGTTACCTGGTCATTTGCTGCTGAGTGATACGTGATCTCGAGCCAACCACGACGACGAATTGCCCGAAGAATTAGGGCTCGCAGTTCGGAAGCAAGGCTTGCTTCAATTTGAACTTGTGGTGCAGAAATCAATTGAGAGCGCAGTTGCTCTTGCAAGTTCGAAATCTCTGAGACCAGTGAACTATTGGAACCACCCAACTCTGCACTTAAAAGATCTAACCCCATATAGATCGAAAGTGCTTCGGCGCGATCAAGCGCACGTGGTGCAGCTAAGGTTTCGGCATTTCGAATTGAAACAAAGCCGGATTCAAACTCAAGATCGATTAGTTCAAGCGGTGTGTAGCCAGGCAACCCACACATCCAAAGGGTATTTAGATCATCGGTAATTTCTTTGACAGTGGTATTAAATGTTTTCGCTAATTCGGATATTGCGATGCCTTGATGAGTTGTTAGATAAGGAACTAAATCCAGTAGTCGTGCAGTACGGGCCAGTCCCGATTCTTGTTTAGCCATGAATTTTCACCAACTTTTCTAGAGCAGAAACAACTGCGCTTCTGAGCTGGACCGGTGACGAAACGATGACATCTTCACCATGCCAAAGAACCAAGTTAGTGATGTAATCAAGATCAAAAATTGGTACTTCAAGTAGATCCCAGTCATCTGCTGTTTCGATGGTGGTGGCCAGGCGCCGAAGCTGGTATCCAGCTCCAGGTCTGACTTGTAGAACAGCTAAGGGAGTTTCTATTACAGGTTCGAGCTCTGTGATTTCAAAAGTAGTTGGGATTGCATAACTTTGCGTCTTTCCAATTGAAGCGACAACGCCCTGGATTCGATCAACCCGGAAATTTCGAATCGCACTTTTTTCGGTATCTAAGCCAATTAGATACCAGTGTGATTTACGCGCTTGAACTCCATAAACCTGCAATTGGCGTTTCTGCGCGACGCCCTGAATATTCAAGTAATCGAATTCAATGGTCGTCAGCGAAGTCAGCGCGTCTAATGCGCTTCGTAAGTTTTCATCGGCACCAATTAGTTTCGGGGCCATTACTGGTAATTGAGATGAATCGGTATCTAAACCGATAGAAGTCAACTTGCGAAGCGCTTGTTGGGAAAGATCAGTAAATGCGGCGTCTTGCCAAGCTTGGGCAGCCAACGAAAGTAATGTGACTTGGGTCGGCGTTAAATCACGTAGTG
>CAJAFH010000037.1 GCA_903939005.1 uncultured Actinomycetes bacterium
ATCAGCTTGGCCAAGATCCTCACTGCGAAGCGTGCTTAGCGCAGTAATCGCTGCGGAAATATCTTGCACCACAATGGCATCTGCTAATTGACCAAGAGCCGCGGCAACTGCATTTTCCCAACCAGCATCAATTTCAATTAAAGAGGCAAGTGAACCCAGAGTGGCCAGGCCACGAGGATCACGTAGTAGTGCTGCTGCGCCGTTTCGTGATTGCGCAGATAGTTCTAGCGCCTCGAGCTTTGACTCAAGTGCGTTACGCGAACGATCAGCAATTCGTTCCGCATCTACTAATTTCTGATGTTCATCGCGCGAGATGGCAAGAGCTGACTTAGCGCTTTCAAATGCAGCATCTAAACCAAGTTCGCCTGAATCAGCGCTAGCGATTTCTAATTCATGAGTTGCATATTCACGTTGGGCTAGATCGCGTCGATTAGCTGCTTCATCGCGGGCTTTAGTTAAGCGAGCGATTTCTTCAGACATCGCATCAAGACGTGCTGCTAAGGACTTGATATGGCCTTCTTGGCGCGCTGTGCCTTCGCGTTGATCAGCAATGGCTCGAAGCGCTGCGGCAATGCGATTTTCTTCAGCAACTAGTGCGGCTTCGGCAGCTGCTAGCGCTTGTGATGCTTCGGTTAAATTAGTTCGAGAAAGTTGAGCAGCGGTTTGTAATTGAGATTCTTCACCGCGCAAAGTTTGCGCCTCTGCTTCAAGAGCTTCTGGATCGCGGCCCGCAGTGCGTGCTTCTTCAGCTTCTTCAGCCAAAAAGCGGGAACGCTCTTGAGCCAAGCTCTGGGTTCCGCGGAACTTCTCGCGCAACGAATTTAACTGATAGAAAGTTTCTTGGGCTTGAACTAAGCGTGGGCTATCAACTGCTGCTTGTGAATCTAACTCTTCTTCGCGGCGGCGAACGCCATCGAGTTCGGCTTCAACTAGCGAGCGTTTTTCACGAAGTGCTGTTTCGTCAGCAACTTCGGCAGTAAGAGTTTTAGAAAGTTCAATGTAATCATCGGCTAGTAAACGTAACTTCGCATCGCGCAGATCAGCTTGAATAGTTGCAGCTTTCTTCGCAACTTCAGCCTGACGCCCCAATGGTTTTAATTGACGTCGAAGTTCAACAGTTAAATCTTGCACGCGCGCCATGTTGGTCTGCATCGAATCTAATTTGCGCAGCGCCTTCTCTTTGCGCTTACGGTGCTTAAGAACTCCAGCTGCTTCTTCGATAAAGCCACGACGTTCTTCAGGTGTTGCCATCAAGATTGCATCGAGTTGACCTTGGCCAACGATCACGTGCATTTCACGACCGATACCTGAGTCGCTGAGTAGTTCCTGAATATCTAGTAAGCGCGAAGCTTCACCATTTATTTGATATTCACTTTGACCGCTGCGGAATAAAATTCTAGAGATCGTTACTTCGGCATAATCAATTGGTAGCGCGCCATCAGAATTATCAATTGTTAAGGAAACTTCAGCTCGACCAAGAGGTGAACGACCGCTGGTGCCGGCGAAAATAACATCTTCCATTTTGCCGCCGCGCAGCGACTTAGCGCCTTGCTCACCCATAACCCAAGTGAGGGCATCGACCACATTTGATTTTCCAGAGCCGTTCGGACCCACCACGCAGGTGATGCCTGGCTCGAGGCGCAGGGTCGTCGATGACGCGAAGGACTTAAAGCCCTTGAGCGTGATGCTCTTCAAATACACGCGGCAAACCTACCTTGCTGCGGGCTCTACTTCTGACAGTACGGGCAGAAATGAGAGGATCGATTTGCGAATGAAATTCTTTTTATCAATCGGCCACATCTAGAACATGGTTCGCCTTCGCAACCATAAACCTCTAGTTGAACCTCAAAGTAACCGCTCTCACCATTTACATTTATATATAGATCATCAAAAGAAGTTCCGCCAGATTCCAAGGCTCGAGCCATAATTTCGCGAGCACTGTCAATTAGAAAATTAATTTTCTTCGCGGATAGATCACCACAGATGCGTTCTGGATGAATTTTTGCCGCCCACAATGATTCATCGGCATAAATATTTCCGATTCCACTCAAAATTTGCTGATCTAAGATCGCGCTCTTAATTTTGCTCTTACGGGTTCGAAGATTTGCCACAACGGCAGCTTGATCAAAGTTAGGATCAAATAAATCTGGCGCAATATGTGACGCCATCGATGGAATTCCGCCCATCAAATTATCAACGGCCAGCCATCCGAAGGTGCGCTGATCAATGAAGCGAAGTTCACGGTTCTTCTGCAACCCGCCAGCCAAGGTAAATCTTGCTCGCACATGGCGTTCATCAGTTTTGCCAATTGGTTGAACTAAGAACTGACCGCTCATTCCAAGGTGTGCCATAAGTACTTGCGGGCGGTCTAATTCAAACCATAAGAACTTACCGCGACGGCTAATACCAGTGACTTTGGCGCCTTCAAGTGAAGTAATCGGCGCCCACGAATCAGGTCGCTCTACCCGTGGATGTAACGCTTGAATATTTTTTAACTTCTTACCGATCACCCAACGCTCTAAACCGCGTCGGACCGTTTCAACTTCCGGAAGTTCCGGCATCTTTTAAAAAGTTTTCAGCTTTGAGAAGTTCGTATGCCCCACGTGCTGCATATTGTTCAGCTTCGCGCTTGCTCTTGCCTTCGCCTTGGCCAACTACTACCCCACCAAGTGCTACTGACGCTTTAAAGCTCTTGTCATGATCAGGGCCATCTTCAGTTACTGAATACTCAGGAACCCCTTTGCCATTTGCGGCGGCGAATTCTTGCAGCGCAGTTTTGCCATCAAGACCGGCGCCTTTAGACATTGCACTTGCCAACGTGTCAGCAATTAGTGAACGGACAAATTGGGTGCTCTTTTCAAAACCTAAATCAATGTAAACGGCGCCGATAAGTGCTTCGAGCGCATCGGCTAAGAGTGAATTCTTATCGCGACCGCCCGTAGTTTCTTCGCCACGACCTAAGCGAATGTATTTTCCTAATTGCAATGTGCGAGCAATGTCGGCAAGGGCTCGCATATTTACAATGCCCGAACGAAGCGGAGATAAACGAGATTCATCGAGATCTGGATACTTCAAATAAAGTTCTTCAGTAACAATTAGACCAAGGACTGAATCGCCTAAAAATTCAAGGCGTTCATTTGTTTCTTTCGCACCGCTTTCATAAGCAAAAGAGCGATGCGTAAACGCTAATTCAAGAAGAACCGGATCAACTTCAAATCCGATCTGCTTAGTTAGCGCTGAGTACAGATCAGACCTCAAGTACCTGACGACGGTTGTCTGTACCGCAAGTTGGGCATGCTGTGTGCTGAAGCTTTGGCTGTTGGCACTGTGGGCAAGCCGCTAGCGCAGCTGCAGTTGTTTTCCACATG
>CAJAFH010000038.1 GCA_903939005.1 uncultured Actinomycetes bacterium
CCGCGAGCTGCAACCACGGCTGGCAAATCTACAGCTGGGCCTTCAACGCGAACTCCATTGGTATAACGAGCCCAATAAACTTCCTTGCGCCGCGCATCAATGGCAACAATGAAATCTGACTCATTAACTTGGGTGGCAATCGCATCGAGCGAACAAAAACCGCGCACTGGAATATTTCTAGCCCAAGCAAAAGTTTGTGCAAATGTTATTCCAACGCGCAATCCGGTGTATGGCCCGGGCCCCACGCCAACTAACACTTCAGAAATTTCGCGGCTCTTTATTGCAGCTTGAACCAGCTCTGGTAACGCAGGGCCATGTGACATTGCGCCGTCACGAGACTCGTTGAAAACAACTTTGCCGTTTTCAATTACAACAACTGATGTTCGAGAAGCAGCAGTATCAATTGCTAAAATGCTCATAAAGTAAACCCGGCCCAACGTGCACCGATGCCAACTGCGTTCACCTGTCGAACTTCTTCGCTTCGATCAATATTTATTTCTAACCGATCTTCAGAAAGTCGGGCTGCTTCAGCGCCACCCCATTCAACAACTGTTACCGACCCAGGTAACGCAGAATCTAAATCGAGATCATCTAAATAAAGGTTTGCTTGGCCATCAATTAAGAGTCGATAGGCATCGACATGAATTAGCGGCAATGTGCCTTGATGCACCCGTGAGATAACAAAGGTTGGTGAAGTAATTCCGTTAATTCCTAAAGCGCTACCAATGCCTTGAGTTAGCAGGGTTTTGCCAGCGCCAAGGGGGCCATTTATCAGGATTAGATCGCCGGCTTTGAGCGGAGCCCCAAGCTTTGCCCCTAAGGCAAACATCTCATCGGGAGTTGCAATTGCGATCACTGGGAAAGATTACCGAGTAAAAAGAATGAAGGGCCCGAGTTGCCCCGGGCCCTTCATTTCTTAATTAATTAAGCAGTTACCAGTTGTACTTCAAATCAGTTGGACGGTAATCCAAATCTGAGTTCAAGTATGGTGCTTTCTTGATGTATTGCTGTAGATAGCCGGGTGTTCCGACTTTTCCAGTATCAGCAGCATGAGCCAAGATCTTTACCCAAGCCATCATCTGCTTCAAGGTGAAGTTTTGATGTCCGACACCTGATGGTGATGGTGCGCCAGCTAGATTTGGCAGACCTTGTGCGGTGTAAACCGTGTAGGTCTCAGGTGTCATTGCATAAAGTGAAGCAACGTTCCAGACTGGCTTTAACTTGGCTGCTGCAGCACGCTCTGCTGAAGTAGCCGCAGTATCGCGAGCAGCTTCATAAATTGCCAACTTGGCATCGTATATTGCACGAGCTTTATCTACATAGAGAGCACTGTTGCCAGCAAACACCAGACGGTCTGCTTCATTTGAAAGCAGCACAACTGGCTTAGTGGTATCGAACTTGCTCTTATCTAGCGCCTTTAACTTAGCAATAGCTGCTGCGTCACCAGTCACGCGTGGCGCCAGTGAAAGAACGCCGAGCATGGCTGCGATTGCGCCATCACCTGATAGACCTAAGTTATAACGACCTGAGTCAGCTGGATCTAGCAAGCTAAACCAGTTGGTCTTGGTGTTGTCATAGAAGCCAGGACCAGTAAGTTCAGAAACCGCTTGACCACCGAAAGTTCCGGTTGCAATTGCTTCACCGAAGTTTTCTAGAATTGCAACTGTTGCGTTAATGCTCTGTTCAGCAATAACGGGGCTAGTTGTAATGCCATCCATGTGAGCACTCTTTGCTGGCAAAC
>CAJAFH010000039.1 GCA_903939005.1 uncultured Actinomycetes bacterium
ACTGAGACAGCAATTGGGGCAAGACTTTGGTTTGGCCAATGATCGGCATAAAGTTTGCATCTCCTGACCACCGCGGAACAATATGTTGGTGAATATGCGCAGCTACTCCAGCACCTGAAATTGCACCTTGATTCATTCCCAAGTTAAACCCCGCAGGTGAGCTAACTTTTCGCAGCGTCGTCATTGCGTGGGCAGATAGTTCGCTGATTTCATTCCGTTCGGATTCTGACAAATCCGTTAAGTCCGCAACATGTCGATATGTGCAAACCAATAAGTGGCCCGCGTTATATGGGTAAAGATTCATGACCACATATGCCTCGATGCCGCGGGCAACTACTAAACCTTCTTGATCACTTAGCGTTGGAATTCGACAGAACGGACACTCAATATCATTTCCTGGAAGCGGACGATTATCGCCAGTTAAATACTCCATGCGATGTGGCGCCCATAACCGTTGCCAAGCATCCGGAATTCCAGCACCACCCACAATCTCGGACATAACTAAACCTGAGTGCGATCCGAAACGATTTTCTTAATTTCTGCGATCGCTTCAGCTATTGGAATACCGTTCTTCTGTTCGCCATTGCGGTAGCGGAAGGAAACTGCTCCAGCGGCTTGATCTTCTTCGCCGGCAATAACCATAAATGGAATTTTTGACATCTGAGCATTACGAACTTTCTTCTGCATGCGATCATCGGATGCATCTAATTCAACGCGTAAACCTGCCTTGCGCATTTGGTTCATCACATCTGAAAGATAAGGTGTGAAAGCTTCAGCTACTGGGATACCAATAGCCTGCACTGGAGCTAACCAAGGTGGGAATGCCCCGGCATAGTGTTCGGTGAGAACGCCAAAGAAACGTTCGATCGAACCAAATAATGCACGGTGAATCATTACCGGACGCGAACGAGAGCCATCGGTATTTGCATATTCCAATTCGAAACGCTGTGGCAATTGGAAATCAACTTGAATCGTCGACATTTGCCAGGTGCGACCAATTGCATCTTTTGCTTGCACTGAAATTTTTGGCCCGTAGAACGCAGCGCCGCCTTCGTCGAGTACGAGATCGAGACCTTGCAAAGTTGCTGCCTGTCGAAGCGCTTCAGTTGCTGCAACCCATTCAGCATCTTCGCCAACTGACTTTTCTGGGTTGCGGGTTGATAGTTCAAGATAAAAATCGTTAAGTCCGTAGTCGCGCAAAAGGTTAAGCACGAAGGTCAGCAGTGAATCGAGCTCCCCAGGCATTTGCTCTGGGGTGCAATAGATATGTGCATCGTCTTGCGTGAATCCACGAGCACGAGTAATTCCGTGAAGTACGCCAGATTTTTCGTAACGATAAACAGTTCCGAACTCAAATAAGCGCAATGGCAGTTCGCGATATGAACGTTGGCGCGACTTGTAAATCAAATTATGGAATGGGCAGTTCATTGGCTTCATGTAGTACTTCTGCCCTGGGCGCTTTATCGTGCCATCAGCATGCAGCTCTTCATCCATAATCATTGGTGGATACATGCCATCGGCATACCAATCGAGGTGGCCA
>CAJAFH010000040.1 GCA_903939005.1 uncultured Actinomycetes bacterium
ACTCTGAGCAAATTTTAGGATTTCTTTTTCACTGGAAATTGAATGAATTACATCAGCCCACTGGCAGATAGATCTAATTTTATTGCTCTGGATCTGGCCTTGAAAATGCCAGGTAGCGCTAATTATTTCAGCTTTCGGGCCGGCCTCTTGATCTCTATTCTCGCCGAAATTTGTTTCGCCTAATTCGCGCAGAATTTCGATATCAGAAATTGGAAAAGTTTTAGTAACCACAATCAATTGAATCTCAGCCGGGTCTCTGTTGACTGAGTTGGCAGCGCTTTTAATCCGCTCTTTAACCTCTTGCAGATTGCGGGCAATTTCAGCTTTGCGATCACTCATAATTTAATGACTCCAGCTTGACGACCAGTGACCTTATTGCGTCGGAAAGAGAAGTAACTGTCATCTTCTAAGGTGCACCCTGCGGAAATCACAACTGGCACATCGACTACCGCAAGCGCCGCGACAAGGGCTTTAGGCAAATCTAGCGCAGGTGTTCCAATTCTAGTTCTGCTACTAGCCAACTGGTGTATCGCGCTTGCTTGATCATGCAATTCCTGTGGAACTTCATAACAGCTGCCACAAATCGCCGGCCCAATTGAACCCGAGATTTGTCTCGCACCAAGTTCGCGCATCTGGGCGACCGTCTTTAGCGCAATCGAATTCATTAACCCTGCTCTACCAACATGTACTGCGGCAACTAATTCTTCGCTGCGCAATAGAAGCGGAATGCAATCCGCAACCATGACCACCAAAGCTAAATCTGGGTTGCCGGTAATTAGCGCATCAGCAACTGGAACTTCAGCCGGCATTTGATCGACTACGACAACGGCATCACCGTGAACTTGTGACATGACTACGAAATCACCTACTCGCTCACGTAACTTCGCTCGATTTTGTTCGACATCTGCAAGGTCATCACCGACATGACTGGCTAAGTTCCAGGAAGAGTAATCGCCATGGCTAAAACCACCATGGCGATTAGTGAAGAAGCAATCCATCTCTACTTCATGAAGTCAGGTACATCAATGTCATCTTCAGAGACGAGCTCTTCAAACTTTACGCGTGGACGCAATGGCCGATCGCCATCTAAATCAAGTGCAACTGAGATTGGGTCATTGGTTGGAAGCGGATCGGCGTTGCCTGAAAGGGCGGCTGCATTGATCACTGGCACCGACACCTTCTTTGGCTCTCCGCCTGAAAAACCAGCTGCAATAACAGTTATACGGACTTCGTCGCCTAGTGCGTCATCAATTGTGGTTCCAAAAATAATGCGTGCATCTGGATGTGCTGATGCTTGTACGAGTTCGCAAGCTTCATTAATTTCAAAGAGACCTAAGTCTGATCCACCGGCAACTGATAGCAATACGCCCATTGCGCCATCTATTGATGCTTCAAGAAGTGGACTTGAAATTGCAAGTTCGGCAGCGCGGCGAGCACGATCTTCGCCACGGGCGGAACCGATTCCCATGAGCGCTGAACCAGCATCAGTCATAACAGTTTTAACATCAGCAAAGTCCAAGTTAATTAAACCTGGCTGCGTAATGATTTCGGTTATTCCTTGCACGCCAGAAAGCAAAACTTGATCAGCAGATCTAAATGCGTCTACTGCGGTAATGCTGCGATCGCTAATTGCCAGCAAACGATCATTTGGAATAACAATCAAAGTATCTACTTCGCTGCGAAGTTCTTCGATTCCGATATCTGCCTGTGATTGACGAATCTTGCCTTCAAAACTAAATGGTCGAGTAACAACACCAATTGTTAGGGCACCCAAATCGCGCGCTATCTTTGCAACAACTGGAGCGCCACCTGTACCAGTGCCGCCACCTTCGCCAGCAGTTACGAAAACCATATCTGCGCCGCGCAAAATTTCTTCAATTTCATCTGCATGATCTAGCGCAGCTTCGCGACCCTTTTCAGGAGCAGCACCTGCACCAAGACCTTTTGTTGATTTGCGACCGATATCTAATTTCACATCAGCATCACTCATCAGTAAATGTTGCGCATCAGTATTAATCGCAATGAATTCGACACCTTTTAAACCAAC
>CAJAFH010000041.1 GCA_903939005.1 uncultured Actinomycetes bacterium
AGCATCAAATCTAGCAGCGCGTTAGCTGACAGCTTTAAGTTACCCAAGTTACTAAATAGCAAGCCTTCTCAGACCATCTCTATCTCAACACTCGCCATGCTGAATTATTAAATAAGGGCGAGCGAGTAGTACAAGAGACTCGCCACTTCCAAGAAGACACAGGCTTAACTCGCTCTGGCCGTTCGAAAGAACAAGCCGAGGATTACCGTTATTTCCCAGAACCAGATCTAGTTCCAGTTGCACCAGATGCGGCTTGGATTGAAGAACTTCGCGCAGGAATTCCAGAACGTCCATCATTGCACCGCAAGCGTTTACAAGAAGCTTGGAACGTGCCGGCTAAAGAGATGGAAGCAATGATTAATGCCGACGTACTTGGCATTGTCGAAGCAACTGTGGCACTTGGCGCAGATCCAACCAAAGCTCGCTCTTGGTGGCTTGGTGAAATTTCTCGTCTTGCCAATGAACGAGAAACTGCAATTGCAGATTTAGCAATCACACCAACTGATGTTGCTGCAATTGTGGCCCTGGTTGAAAAAGGCGAACTAACTGACAAACTTGCACGACAAGTTGTCGAAGGCGTTATCGCGGGCGAAGGAACGCCTGCCGAAGTTGTAGCAAAGCGTGGCATAAAAGTTGTTAATGATGATGGCGCACTGATGGCGGCAATTGAAAAGGTTTGTGCTGAACAAGCTGAAACTGCTGAGAAAGTTCGCAGTGGTCACTTGCCTGCAGCGGGTGCGTTAATTGGCGCAGTCATGAAAGAGACAAAGGGCCAAGCAGATGCTGCTCGCGTGCGAGAACTGCTACTCGGTCACCTAGGTCAAGCATAAACTTCGCTAGTTATTTGCTCATTACAGGTTAGAATTCCAACATGTCTAACATGAAACCGCGTTCTGGCTTAGTAACTGATGGCTTGGAGCGCGCTCCTGCTCGCGGAATGTTGCGAGCAGTTGGAATGGGTGATGCCGATTGGGTAAAACCTCAGATCGGAATTGCTTCATCTTGGAATGAAATCACACCTTGCAATCTTTCCCTTGATCGTTTAGCTAAAGCTTCACGTCAAGGTGTTATAGATGCTGGTGGTTTCCCTATGCAGTTCGGAACTATTTCAGTCTCTGATGGAATTTCCATGGGCCATGAAGGAATGCACTTCTCATTAGTCTCGCGCGAAGTAATCGCTGACTCAGTTGAAACTGTGATGCAGGCCGAACGCCTTGATGGCATGGTCACATTTGCTGGTTGCGATAAATCGCTGCCAGGCATGATGATGGCAGCTGCGCGTATCGATGTGGCATCAGTTTTCGTTTATGCCGGTTCTACTCTGCCGGGCCAAGTAGATGGCAAAGATGTCACGATCATCGATGCCTTCGAAGCTGTTGGTGCATGTGCCCGTGGTTTGATTTCACAAGATCAAGTTGATCGGATTGAACGCGCAATCTGTCCAGGCGAAGGCGCTTGCGGTGGTATGTATACAGCGAACACGATGGCTTCAATCGGTGAAGCAATTGGTTTATCGCTACCTGGGTCAGCTGCGCCTCCAGCAGTTGATCGTCGTCGCGATGCATTCGCAGTTAAATCTGGCGCAGCCGTTGTTGAATTAATCCGCCAAGGAATTACTACGCGAGATATTTTGAGCAAGAAAGCATTTGAAAATGCGATCACCATGTTGATGGCACTTGGTGGCTCTACTAAAGCTGTATTGCACCTACTTGCGATCGCCCATGAAGCAGATGTTGATCTTGAAATGGATGATTTCCATCGCATCGGTTCAAAGGTCCCGCTGCTTGGCGATCTAAAACCATTCGGACGTTTTGTTATGTCGGATATGGATAAAGTCGGGGGAGTCCCAGTAGTTCTCAAAGCGTTACTTGATGCTGGCTTGCTTCATGGCGACGTGCTTACTGTTACTGGAAAAACCATGGCTGAAAACTTGTCTGAGATTGCACCACCAGATCCAGATGGCGAAATTCTGCGGGCAACATCAAAGCCAATGTCACTTGGTGGCGGCATCACAATTCTTAAAGGTTCTCTTGCTCCTGAAGGCGCAGTTTGTAAAACTGCTGGTGTTGGCATCGAAGAATTTGAAGGACCTGCACGAGTATTCGAACGTGAACAAGCTGCAATGGATGCACTAGAAGATGGCACGATTCAAGCCGGCGATGTAGTTGTGATTCGTTACGAAGGACCAAAGGGTGGTCCGGGAATGCGCGAAATGTTAATGATCACTGGTGCGATTAAAGGCGCCGGTCTTGGTAAATCAACTCTGCTATTAACTGATGGTCGCTTCTCTGGTGGATCAACTGGATTATGTGTGGGCCATGTTGCACCAGAGGCCGTTGATGGTGGACCGATTGCATTTATCAAAGATGGCGATCGAGTGCGCATTAATACGGTAACTCGCCAACTAGATCTTTTGGTTGATGAAGCTGTGCTGGCCGAACGTCGTAAGGGCTTCAAGCCAGTGCCACATAAATACACCCGCGGAGTTTTGGCCAAATATGCCAAGTTGGTCGGCTCTGCTTCAAAAGGCGCTGTCTGCGACTAAAGCTTTATCTCGCTTGCCCGCTACGGAAATACCTAGCCGCAGTGTGAGCCCCCTCTCACAATTTGAGATAGCAATCTCAGGGGTTGACTCATGCGCTCACTCATTGGAGAATATGGGAATGCGTTCATCAGTGGTGATCCGAAAGCGTGCGATCTAGCAACATCGATCGCGCGCTACCCTCAGTTGAAACTGAGGGTTTTTTCATTTAACCGTTTAACGCAAACGACCTAGAGAGCAAAGAGAGCGAAAGGAGTAACGAAGATGAGTCAAGTAACTGGAGCCCAGAGCCTAGTCAACAGCTTGGAAGCAGCTGGCGTCGATGTCATGTTCGGAATTCCTGGTGGCGCGATTTTGCCGGCTTACGATCCGATCTTTGATTCTAAAATTCGCCATAT
>CAJAFH010000042.1 GCA_903939005.1 uncultured Actinomycetes bacterium
GCCATCAATAAAGAAATAATCATGATTTGAATAACGAGCATGCTTAATCGAGTGCGTTGATTCATATCCGCATCCGACTATCAAAAGCTAAATCATGTAACCAAGCAACAGCTGGCAATAATAGTGGTGTGACCACCATGGTCCAAAGTGCACTACCAATAATCGTCGTTAAAGTTTGCGCAAAACTAGTTGCCGTAATTCCTAATAAGAAACCCGTAACTAAATATGAAGCTAGGACAATTACTTGTGCCAGCGTCACCATCAAAATCAGGCTTAACGGATTGCCTCGCTTATTTTCATCTCCGTAAGATAAAAACGAGATTGCATAACTCATCAAAACTAAAATAAGCGTCCAGTGCCCTAGCGGACCGCTGGTACTTGGTGATAAGTCGAGTAAAAAGCCAGCCCCGAATCCAACTCCTGCTGCAACTTCAGGCGTACTAAGGGCTGCCCAAAGAAGAGTCAGAATCAAAAAGATTGAGAATCCCCCGGCCGGAAAACTGAGTTGATTTACTACAGCTTCCTGGGCGACAAAGAAGAGCAAAAAAATTGTGCCAGTGATCCCAAATCGTCTTAATAACATTTTAAATTAGTTACCTGACGGCGATGCAGAAGGTGTTGGCGTGACAAAGACAGTGACTGTTGGAATCGGAGTTGGAACTGGTTTTACGGGTGTTAACGCATCGCGCGGATCAGCGTTCGGAGCTTTGACCACAACTGAAACCACACCAAGGGTGCCAAAGTCGGCAAAATATTCAACTGTCGCACTTTGGGTTACAGCTCCTGCAGCATTTGAAACCGAAGTAACTCGTCCAACAGGTACGCCAGGCACGAAAGGTTGGGCATTGATGCTGCCGCGGGCCAGCAGAATGTCGCCAACTTTGATCGTGGTCTGGTTATCTAGAAGCTGTAAATTCGCAGTACTTGAGCCTAAGCCGGCCAAAATTCCGATCTGTTGCGTGCCCGCAATACGAACTCCGACTTTAAAGGCGGGGTCAGTAGCTAGCATCACGATTGCTGAATTTGAATAGACCTCTTTAACCACACCTACTAAACCATTGCCAGAGATAACAGTCATGTTCTTTTTGATTCCGTTGCCACTGCCAGCATCAATTGTGATAGTTCGCGTGAATGCCAAGCTCGAACCTTGCGAAATAACTTTAGCGCTGACAATTTTAAAGCGCGCAGTACCGGCTAGATCAAGAATTGATTTGAGTTGTTCCATTTCGCCATCTTGGTTCTTGCGTAAAATTAATTGTTCGCGCAATTTCTGATTCTGTTTGCGTAAATCTTCAATTTGATTTCGGGTTCGCCCAAGATGGGTTATGTCATTTACGAAGTTTTTAACCGGCGTCAGTACAACATTGCCAGCGCGTTGGAATGGCGAGAGAGCTGTCTGCGTACCGCTACGTAGTCCATCTAGAACATTTACTCCGCGCAGATCTAAAGTGATTAGAAATAGCGAAGAAACAATCAGAATTACTAAGAGCAGACGACCGCGGTTCTCGCCGCCGTTACGCATTTAAAAATTCCTATCGACGTGGCTCGGAGATCAAGACCTTTTCTAGGGCCTCAAACTCTTCGATGCACTTTCCGGAACCTTCAGCAACTGCATCGAGTGGACGCTCGGCAATATGAATTGGCATACCAGTCTCTTTGCGCAGACGCTCATCAAGACCCTTAAGCAACGCACCGCCACCAGTTAGCACAATGCCGCGATCCATCAAGTCACTTGATAGTTCAGGTGGACATTTATCGAGCGTGCTCTTAACAGCGTTAACGATTGCATTTACTGGTTCTTCGAGTGCTTTACGAATTTCAGCAGCTGATACAACAATTGTCTTTGGTAGGCCGGTTGCTAAATCGCGACCACGAATTTCGGCATCTGGCTCACCTGGAAGTGGATAAGCAGAACCAATCGCCATCTTGATTTCTTCAGCTGTGCGCTCGCCGAGCAAAAGTGAAAATTCCTTCTTAACCCAAGTAATAATGGCTTGATCTAGCTCATCGCCACCTACGCGGATAGATAGGGCTACCACGATGCCACCGAGTGAAATAACAGCCACCTCAGTTGTGCCGCCACCAATATCAACAACCATGTTGCCAGTTGGCTCGTGAATTGGCAGACCAGCACCGATAGCTGCAGCCATTGGTTCTTCAATGATGTAAACCTTGCGTGCACCTGCTGCGTAACCGGCATCTTTAACTGCGCGTTGTTCAACGCCAGTAATACCTGATGGCACACAAACGACAATACGTGGCTTAGCTAAGAAACGACGACGGTGAACTTTTTGAATGAAGTAACGCAACATACGTTCGGTTGTGTCGAAGTCTGCAATCACGCCATCTTTTAGTGGACGAATTGCCACGATGTTACTTGGGGTACGACCAATCATCTTCTTGGCTTCAAGGCCAACTGCCAAAATTCCACCAGTGTCTTGGTTAACTGCAACCACACTTGGCTCATTAAGCACAATGCCACGTCCACGCACATAAACCAAGGTATTTGCGGTACCTAGATCAACTGCCATATCGCGACCGATAAACGACATTCGATTTGCCATTTTTTACTTCCCCCCGTTACCAAAGAAAATATTTATTTCGCGCGCAGCTGATTCTGGTGAATCAGATCCGTGCACAATATTTTGGACAACTTTTGTTCCTGCATCGCGTGCTAAGTCACCGCGAATTGTTCCGGGCGCTGCAACTGTTGGATCTGTTACGCCAGCGAGTGATCGGAAACCTTCGATGACGCGATTACCTTCGGCAACCATCGCAACGATTGGTCCAGATAACATAAATTCAACTAGTGGTTCGAAAAATGGTTTGCCTTGATGTTCGGCATAGTGTTGTTCAAGAAGTGCGCGATCTGCTTGCAACATTTTTAGCGCAGTAATTTGATATCCCTTAGCTTCGATGCGCGAAATTACTTCGCCAATTAGGGCGCGGCGCACGCCATCGGGCTTGACCAGGATCAGAGTTTGTTCGATGCTCACGGAGGTGAGTCTATTAGGCATCCGGGGTTCGTGAAGCCAGCAAAGCAGCCCGGGCCGCCTCGCCCTTGCGGCCGACCAAAATCGCCGCAATCCATAACCCTGCAAAAATCAGGCCAATTATCAGGAAGGAATTGACCACTAAGCCAAATCCAAGCATGGCTACCTGCAATACCCAGCCGAGTACCCAGCCAACTCTGCGCTTGAGTAACCCAGGGGCCAAAAGTAAGGCAATCGCGACTGTGGCGCCGTAAATGATCGGTGCCCCATCTACATCCTTCATCGCGATTAAAAGTGCAAACCCAATTGAAAAAGACTCCATAACTAGAACTGCTGAGGCTAATACGCGCATTACTTTTTATACTTTCCATTAATTATGGTGCGTGACTCACCAACAGTGATTACTGAACCGGTAATCAAAACACCAACTGAGTCATCACTAAGTGGTCGCTTAGCATCTTTAATTGCTTGATCGATTGCAACTGCTAAAGTTTCGATTGCAGTTACTCGATCCTTGCCAAATATTTCATTTGCTAGTTTTTCTAAATCAGAAAGTTTCATGGCACGTGGTGATGAATTAGTTGTGACAATAATTTCATTCATGATTGGTTCTAATTCGAGCAAGATGCCACGAACATCTTTATCGCCAAATGAAGCGACCACGCCAATTACTTCATCGAAAGTAAATTCATTCGTAATTGTTTCAGCCAATGCTTTTGCGCCATGCGGATTGTGTGCGGCATCAAGCAAAATAGTTGGGTCACGGTGTACTACTTCGCAGCGACCAGGAGAAGTGACGGCTGCAAAACCGGCACGAACTGCGTCATGATCTAGCGCGGTATCGCCAAAGAATGCCTCAACTGCTACTAGCGCTGTTGCGGCATTAGCGGCCTGGTGCTTGCCGTGGAGAGGCAAGAAAATGTCATCGAATGACTCATTTAAGCCACTAATTGAGATTAATTGGCCACCAACAGCCACCGCTCGGCTAGCCAAGGAGTATTCGACACCTTCGCGAGCCACATCAATGCCAACTTCAGCGGCCCGGCGCAGCAATTCAATGGCAGCTTCTGGTTCTTGCTGAGCAAGCACGCCAAAACCACCTGGTTTTAAGATTCCGCCTTTAGTTTTTGCAATCTCAGTAAGTGTATTTCCTAGATATTCCATGTGATCGAGCCCGATCGGGGTAATTACGGAAACGCCAGCTTGAACCACATTGGTGGCATCCCACTCGCCGCCCATACCTACTTCGA
>CAJAFH010000043.1 GCA_903939005.1 uncultured Actinomycetes bacterium
ACCTGAGTTCAGCGCTGATCTCTCTATTGCAGTAAATTTGCTAGCAACCTTTATTAGGAGTCCATCATGGCAATTATCGAAGCGCTCGGCGCCCGTGAAATTTTAGATTCCCGCGGAAACCCAACTGTTGAAGTAGAAATTCAGTTAGAAGATGGCACCCAAGCACGCGCTGCAGTTCCAAGCGGTGCCTCAACCGGCGCCTTCGAAGCTTCTGAACTTCGCGATGGTGGCACTCGCTACTTAGGTAAAGGTGTTGAAAAAGCTGTTGCATTTGTAAATGATGAAATCGGGCCAAACATTATTGGTTTCGATTCCCAAGACCAACGCATTATCGATAGCGCCATGATTTCACTTGATGGCACTGCAAATAAATCTCGCTTAGGCGCGAATGCGATTCTAGGTGTTTCACTCGCAGTTGCTAAAGCATCTGCTGAAAGCGCAGACCTTTCACTATTCCGTTACCTCGGTGGCCCAAATGCGCACTTGCTACCAGTGCCAATGATGAACATTCTTAACGGTGGCGCACACGCAGATACCAATGTTGATATTCAAGAATTTATGGTTGCGCCAATTGGTGCGCCAACCTTCCGCGAATCACTTCGCTGGGGCGCCGAGATTTATCACGCACTTAAATCAGTTCTTAAGCAACGCGGTTTAGCAACAAGCGTTGGTGACGAAGGTGGCTTTGCGCCAAACCTTGATAGCAACCGCGCGGCCCTTGATCTAATTCTTGAGGCAATCACCAAGGCCGGCTTTAAGCCAGGTACTGATATCGCACTTGCGATGGATGTTGCGGCAACTGAATTCCACGAGAATGGCCAATACAAGTTCGAAGGATCACTTCGCTCATCAGGTGAAATGATCGCTTATTACACCGATCTTGTTAACTCATACCCAATCGTTTCAATTGAAGATCCACTAAACGAAGAAGATTGGGCTGGTTGGGCCGAGATGACCAGCGTGCTTGGTTCACGTATTCAAATCGTGGGCGATGACCTATTTGTTACTAACCCTGAGCGTCTAGCAAAGGGCATTGCAACTAATACTGCAAATGCGCTTCTAGTTAAGGTAAACCAAATCGGAACGCTAACTGAAACTCTTGATGCAGTTTCAATGGCACAACATGCAAACTATCGCAGCATGTTGTCACACCGTTCAGGCGAAACCGAAGACACCACTATTGCTGATTTAGCAGTTGCAACAAACTGCGGACAGATCAAGACTGGTGCACCAGCTCGTACTGAGCGCGTAGCTAAGTACAATCAATTGCTACGTATTGAAGAAGAACTTGCAAGTGGTGCTAAGTACGCAGGCCGTGGTGCATTCCCACGCTTTAAGGCATAAGCGAACTTAACTCATGGCCCGTCGTCGTTTAAACTTTAATCGTCGACGCAATACCAATAGTCGCGCGCTGGTGCTGGGCTTCTTTCTATTCTTTCTAGCCCTCACCATCGCACCGCCGGTGCAACATTATTTTTCACAGCGCGCTGAAATAAGTGCTGTTAGTGCACAGATCAAAGCTGGCGATGCTGCCGTTGCTCAAGCTCGCAAAGAACTCGAACTGTGGCGTGACCCGGAATATGTAAAGTCACAAGCTCGTGCTCGACTGCACTTTGTTCTGCCCGGCGAGCGTCAATACATAGTTACTGATGCAACTACCGAAGCCGAAGAAAATAAGACTGATGTTGCTAATAACATTCCAGTTGGTTTGCCTTGGTATAACCGCTTAATTGCATCGATTACCGAAACCGGCTCTAATTAATGTCCGAACGCGAAGTATCGCAAGACGATTTAGATTGCATCGAAGCCCAATTAGGCCGCACTCCACGCGATGTTCATGCCATTGGCTATCGCTGTCCCTGCGGAAAACCAGCTGTAGTTGAAACCCCACCACGTCTTGGCGATGGCACCCCATTTCCAACTTACTTTTATGCCACTTGCCCACGCTTAACTGGTGCTATCTCAACCCTTGAATCAACTGGCTTAATGGGCGAAATGAACGAACGTTTAGCAACTGATGCCGAATTAGCTGGCGCATACGCAGCCGCTCATGAAGATTACTTAGCTGCACGCGCTGCCTTAAAGATGGATGTGCCCGAAGTAGAAGGCATTAGCGCTGGTGGAATGCCAGATCGGGTTAAGTGCCTTCACTCATTAGTTGCACATTCGCTATGTGCTGGCCCAGATGTGAATCCGTTAGGCGATGAAGCGTTAGCAAAATTGCCAGAGTGGTGGAAAGATCAACCTTGTAGCATCACCGAAAATGTAAAGGCCAACTAATGCGCGTAGGTGTAGTTGATTGCGGTACTAATTCAATTCGGTTATTAATTGCCGATATCGACGGAAATAATTTCCGCGAAATAACTCGTCAGATGCAAGTCGTGCGCCTTGGTCAAGGCGTTGATGAAACTAATCAATTCCACCCCGATGCGATCTCGAGAACATTTGCAGCCGTTGACTTATATGCATCCGAACTAGCTCGACGTGGTGTTGAAAAGCTGCGTTTCTGTGCAACTAGCGCAACCCGCGATGCGTTAAACCGTGAAGTATTTGTTGATGGCGTTAAGGAACGTTTAGGCATCGAACCTGAAGTAATTTCAGGGGATGAAGAAGCGCGCCTTTCATTTGCTGGTGCGACTCGCGAATTTAGCCGCGCTGATGGCCCTTTCCTAGTAGTCGATATCGGCGGCGGTTCCACTGAGTTTGTTTTAGGCACCGATTCAGTAGATAGCGCAATCAGTGTAAATATTGGCTGTGTTCGTATGACTGAGCGCCATTTTCATAACGATCCACCAACTGCTGATGAGATAGCGATTGCTCGCCGTGATATCCAGAACGCAATAGATATTGCCTATGCCAGCGTAGATATTAAAGGTGCGAAGACATTAGTTTGTGTGGCTGGCACCGCAACCACGGTTGCCGCCGCAGCGCTTAACTTGCCGGAATACGATCGTCATGCAATCCATTTATCCCGCATCTCTGCTGAACAAGTACATGCCGTTAGCAACAAGTTTTTAACCATGACTCGCGAAGAACGTGCCGCCCTTGGTTATATGCACCCAGGTCGCGTTGATGTAATCGGGGCTGGCTCACTAGTTCTCTCTGAAATCATGAAAGCAACTGGCGCTAAAGAATTTGTGGCATCTGAAAATGACATTCTCGACGGAATGGCATGGTCGCTTGCCAAGTAAGAAATTGGCGCAAAGTATAAAAACTTTGCCCTTGCTCGAAAAGAAAATTATCGCCTGTCGCGATTGCCCGCGACTCGTTGAATGGCGCGAAGAAGTTGCAGTTGTTAAACGCAAGGCATACCAAGATGAAAAATACTGGGGCAAAGCTGTACCCGGTTTTGGTTCGCCCAAACCAAAGTTAATGATTGTTGGATTAGCTCCTGGTGCGCACGGTGCAAACCGCACTGGTCGTATCTTCACGGGTGATCCATCTGGTGATTGGCTTTACGGTTCATTGCATCGTTTAGGTATTGCCAAGATTGCAACCAGTACATCGCGTGATGATGGTCAAGAACTTCGTGAAACCAGAATTTCAATGGCTGTGCGTTGCGCACCCCCCGATAACAAACCAACCACCGAAGAACGTGATCAATGTTCGCCATGGTTTCTGCGTGAGTTAGAACTTTCGCTGCCAACTACCAGAGCATTTGTGGCTCTGGGAAACTTTGCCTGGGTTGCTCTTTTCTCAGCCCTGGCCGAATTAGGCCACCCGGTTAGGAGAACCAAGTTTGGCCATGGGGCAGAGGTTAAATATGAGCACAATGGTGTGAAGTACCTAATAATGGCTAGTTTCCACCCCAGCCAGCAGAACACATTCACTGGAAAGCTCACCAAACCAATGTTGGATTCAGTGCTCAAAAAAGCGGGTAGATTTGCCCACGTTCTTCGTTAGTTCCTAAAAGATTTATCGCATGGCCCCGATAGCCCAATGGCAGAGGCAGAGGACTTAAAATCCTCCCAGTGTGGGTTCGACCCCCACTCGGGGCACCAGAGATAAGCGTAATTTTCACGCTTAGGTGCTTAGAGTTTCCCGAGCATTTTTGGCTTTCGCTAATTTCAGTTCACTTGAAATAACTTCTCGCGTAACATTGTTCCCACTAGGGCTGGGGATTCCAGCTCTTTTCGCACTAGAGAGTGAGTACAAAAGTATGCGTAGTTCAAACCCTGTTCTTGGACGGGCGTTTAATAATCGTGGTTATGCCTCAATGGGGAATACCACCACGGCTACCACACCAGAGAGTTTAGAAAACCTCTATAACGCACCCGCTGCATCACCACTTCAAACCGGTCGCATGACCATTGAAGATGTTGTCGCGCGCACATCAATTCTTTTCGGCATCTTGGTTGTTGTCGGCGCTATTTCGTGGAATGCAAACTTAGGAATCGGCGCACTAATGTTCGGCTTCCTTGGTGGCTTTGTTCTAGCGATGGTAAATACCTTCAGCCAGAAGATCCGCCCAGGTTTAATTATGACCTATGCCGCTTTCCAAGGTTTAGCACTTGGAACTCTTAGCAGTTTCTACAATGATGTTTATCCTGGCATCGTTAGCCAAGCTGTAATCGGAACACTCTGCGCGTTCGCCGGAATGTTGTTCGCTTATAGCAATGGAAAAATTCGCGTAACTCCAAAATTCACTCGCGTAATTTTAGGTGCCGCAATTGGTTACCTAGCACTTGGTTTGGTCAGCATGATCATGTCATTTACTGGAAGCTCAGGCGGCCTATATGGCGTAACTGGTTTCGGTCCATTGCTAGCAGTTGCTGGCGTTGGCCTTGCAAGCTTCTTCTTAGTTCTTGATTTCGATCAAATCCAAAAGGGAATTGCAGCTGGCGCACCACAAGAAGAATCATGGCGTGCCGGGTTTGGCCTAATGGTTACGATCGTTTGGCTATACCTTGAAATACTTCGCTTGATCTCAATCTTGCGTGGCGATGACTAATTAATTATCGTTTAGTGAAATGGTCGGCTCATGTGAGCCGGCCATTTTTCTTGTCTCAGGTAAACGCGCACCCAGAATTAAAACCAGCGAGAAGATCACAGCGGTTGCAGCAAATGCCACTCGGAATGAATAAAGGTCAGAAATTGCACCGACCACAATTGGGCCTACGATCATGCCGGCATCGCCTGCCATCTGGAAAATACCGATTACGCGGCCACCTTTGCCCTTAATAACATCGCCAATAATGGCGCCTGGTGCTGTTGATAGGTAAGCGCCACCAACTCCAAGAATGGCCATAGATATTAAGAACATCCAGATATTGAATGAAAAAGTTAAGCCAATGATGCCAGCCATAAAAATAGAACCACCCAGCAGGATTACATATTTTCTACCCTTTAAGTCAGATGCTCTGCCAGATTTAAAAAGAAAGAGCCCCTGCACTAGTGCTCCGATGGCAAAACCAATACCAACAACAGCTGCAGTTGACTTTAAACTTTCGGTAACGAAGAGTGGCAAGATCGAAGAACGCATCCCGAAAAAGGACCAACCAATGATGAATGAAAGAGCTAGCGCAATTCGATAAGCCGGAATTTGGAATGCTTCCCTGAAAGTAATCGGATCTTGGGCCTTAACTTTGTCGCCACTTTTCGCAGCTTCAGCACGACCTAAATAAATGTATCCGATTACACCGGCGATAGCTAACATAAATGCGTATGCGAAGAATGGTGCTCGCAATGAAATAGTCGCCAGTGCACCACCGATAGCAGGCCCAGAAATTCCACCAATTAAGAAGGAACCTTGGAAAGCCGAAAGTGCGCGGGCACGATGCGCATCATCGGTGGCACGAAAAATTAGTGAACTAGATGCAACCGAAAACATTGAGGAACCTAAGCCGCCAGCTGCACGGAAAGTTAAGAGTTGCGGATAGTTCTGCGCTAACCCAGCTAAAACAGTGAAGAAAGCAACCATCAATACGCCGAAGCTATAAACGTTTCGTTCGCCAAAGCGGTCAACTAAGCGGCCGGAAATCATGCCTGATGAGAATCGGGCAAAAGCAAAAGCTGAAACAACTAAGCCAACTGCGGTGTTATTTACGCCAAAAGATCTAACGAATACTGGGATTGCCGGAAAGATGATGCCAAAGCCCAACGCGACAAAGAATGAGGCGATGATGACAACTTGGACTTCGCGAGAAAACCCAGAAAGCGCTGACTTAAAGCTTTTAACCAAGAGATTCGCCCGCCGCTTCTTCCTTGGCTTCCCGATATTCCACGGTTGTTCGCAGCGGAACTTCACGTAGTTTAAAGGCGCAGTAGATTCCGATCGAAATTACCGGGGCAGCAACCAAGAAAACCACATTGAAACTGTTTACAAAAGATTGCAAAACAGTCTGTTGAATTATTGGTGGCAGGTCAGCCAAGATTGCGGTGTTATTCGTGACGCCTTCTAGTTTGGCGGCATCAAAGCCTGCAACTGCAGCTGGATTAGTTGCTCCAAGATCGGCAAAGTCTTTTACTAAATAATGACTTAATCGATTAGTCAAAATACTGCCAAATATTGCGGCACCAAATACGCTGCCTAGAGATCTAAAGAAAGTGTTTGAAGTTGTTGCAACACCAAGATCTTTAAAGTCAATCGAATTCTGCAGCGCAATAACCATGGTCTGCATTGTTAAACCTAAGCCCATACCTACCATTGCGGCAAAGATTGCAATTTGCCAGTAGGGAGTATCGATACCAAGTGTGGTCATAAGCGCTAAACCTGAGGTCATAATGATGGTTCCGGCGATTGGGAACTTCTTATATTTACCGGTTCGTGAAATTGCTTTGCCGCTAAAGATCGAGGTCGTAACAATTCCTAACATCAACGGAATCAACTTCAAACCAGCCGAGGAAGGACTTTCACCTTGAACAACTTGCAAATAAAGTGGCAACATAATCATTGCGCCGAACATGCCAGCGCCAATCATGAAACCTAAAACCGAAGTGATATTAAAAGTGTGATTCTTAAATAGGCTAAGCGGCAAGATTGGTTCAACTGCTTGAGATTCCCAGCGCAGAAACAGCAGCGTCAGAATAAATCCGGAAGTTAAACAGATAACGGTTCGAGGATCTGACCAGCCATCTTGTGGGCCAAAAATCGAGATCGCAAGCAGCGTTGAAGAAACTGCCATAACCATGAGGAGCGCACCGATGTAATCGATCTTATGCTCGCGACGCACTTTTGGAATATGCAACACAGCCGAAGTAATTACTAGTGCTGCGATACCAAATGGCAGGTTGATGTAGAAAATCCAACGCCAGCCAGTAATTCCTAGGATTTTATCTTGGTCGGAAAAGAAGCCACCAAGAAGTGGGCCAGCAACTGAGGCAAGACCCCAGACAGCACCAAAATATCCTTGATAGCGACCACGCTCACGTGGCGGAACTATGTCACCAATGATTACGAAGGTAAGTGCCATTAATCCGCCACCACCAAGACCTTGCAAAGCTCTGGTTGCGATTAGTTGTTCCATATTTGTTGAAGCACCAGCTAAGAAGGAACCAAGCAAAAATGTAACGATTGCGAATTGGAAAACAATTCGGCGGCCATATAGATCTGAGATCTTTCCATATAGCGGGGTTGAAGCAGTCGAAGTTAAAAGGTAGGCGGTTACAACCCAGGTGTAATGCTCTAAACCATTGAATTCTTCAACGATACTTTTTAAAGCTGCTGAAACAATTGTTTGATCAAGCGCTGCGAGCAACATGCCAGTCATGAGCCCTGAAAGAATAATTAAAATCTCTTTATGGGTATGAACTTTCGCTTGCGGACTTGCGGACATATTTGCCTCTCCAGCATGATTTCTTACATTGAATCTAAATCGATTCTTGGCTCATAGGCCGTAACGCGGTAAGTTTACTCCGTGAAATCAGTTATCGCGGAGAATCTAGTAAAGACCTATCGCAAAGGCGAAGTCAAAGCTCTCGATGGGTTATCGCTAGATGTCGAAGAAGGCACTGTTTTAGGCGTACTTGGGCCTAATGGTGCTGGCAAAACAACTACTGTGAGAATTCTCGCAACCTTGTTA
>CAJAFH010000044.1 GCA_903939005.1 uncultured Actinomycetes bacterium
ACTACAAAAATAACTGATCCATTTCACGTCACAGCTGTAATTGTTTCTCACGACGGTGCAGTTTGGTTGCCCTCAGTAGTTGCTGCGTTATCTTCGCAAACTCGCAAGCTTGATCAAATTGTTTCAGTTGATACTGGTTCAAAAGATAATTCTGCTTCACTTTTAAAAGCAGCAAAAATTCCAGTTCTCTCACTGCCTCGCGATTCCGGATTTGGTGATGCCGTTTATCGAGCCGTTGAAAAATTTCCAAAATCAGATAATGAACGCAATGAGTGGATCTGGGTAATTCATGATGATTGCGCACCGAAATCTGATGCGTTAGAGAAATTATTAGCAGAGCTAGTCGAACGTCCCAATGTGGCAATGGCCGGACCAAAGTTATTGGGCTGGCATGATCGCTCGCACTTACTTGAAGTTGGCGTCAGCATTACCAATAACGGTGCTCGTTGGACTGGCATGGAACCACAAGAATATGACCAAGGTCAGCACGATGGAGTTCGCGATGTTCTATCAGTAAGCACCGCCGGAGCTCTCATTCGGCGAGATGTTTTTGCAGAGCTTGGCGGCTATGACCCGCAACTAGCACTATTTCGCGATGATGTTGATTTCGGTTGGCGAATTCGTATGGCCGGCCATTCCGTAATTGTTGTTACAGATTCTGTGGCATATCACGCGCAGGCTGCCGCATCGGAACGTAGATCGGTAGATGTCGAAGGTGCGTTTCTGCATCGCCCCTTGCTACTAGACCGACGCAATTCAGCTTATGTTCTATTAGCGAATTCTTCAGCCTGGTTATTGCCATGGTTAATTCTGCAGCTAGTTATTGGCGCAGCAGTTAGATCTATCGGCTACTTAATTGCAAAGTTACCGGGTTATGCCAGTGATGAAATCTTGGCTATCGCATCACTAATTTTGCGACCAGCAATCCTCAGGGCGGCACGCAAGGAGCGCCGAATTCATCGCTTGTTGCCTCCACGAGTGATTGCTGACTTTATTCCACCACGCTTTACTCAATATCGAAATGGCATGAATAACTTTCTGGAATCAATTCGAAATCGAATTTTTGCAAAGCTGCCAACTGATAACGATATTGACGAAGAATTCAATGATGATGCCGACCTGCTAACTCCAGCCAAAGTAGTTAATTGGGGGAGCGTATTTAAGCGCCCGCAGGTTGTTCTAGGAATCTCGCTTTTTATTTTCATCCTGTTATCTTCGAGATCACGTTTTGGTTCGTTAATTGGTGGCGCTTTAGCAACTACTCCACACGGAACAAGTTCACTTTGGCGCAGCTATATTGAATCTTGGCATCAAGTCGGAATGGGAAGCTCAGCACCAACGCCGCCTTGGGTTGCCTTGCTTTCGCTCTTGTCACTTCTCTTTTTTGGCAAGCCCGCGGTATTAATCACTTCGTTAATTTTTCTAGCACCAGCACTTATGGCAATCTCGGCATATAAGTTCCTTAAACTGGTAACCGCTAACGCCTGGTTGCGAGTATCTGCCAGCATGCTCTATGCAATCAGCCCGGTTGCAATTGCAAGCGTTAATACCGGGCGACTAGGCACTCTAATAATTCTGATTTTGTTACCCTGGATTGTCTCAAGTATTACCTCATTCGATAATTTTGAAAGAATTTCTTGGCGCCGCATTTTTGGTGTGGCTATATTAATTTCAATTGCGACTTCATTTACTTTGATGGTTTGGCTAGCCGTATTGGTGGTTACCGCAGTTGGAGTTGGACTCGATATTCGCAGTTTTAATGGCGATCTAAATAAAGAGCTCTTTGACCAGAGGCTGAAGCGCCGAATAGCGCTATTAGTCACGCCCTTGATCGTTACTGCGCCTTGGTCTCTCGTTGCAATTATTGATCCCACTCGTTTTCTTTACGAACCAGGAATTTTGTTAAGTGGTGGTGGACCGAATCTCGCTTTCCTAGGAAACCCAGGCGGTCCTGGCGCGCTACCTTGGTGGGCAATTAGCCCGCTCACGTTAGTTCTAATCGTGGCGTACTTTGCTAGCACGCAGTTACGCAAAGTCGCTCAAATTGGAACTTTGTTCTTGCTACTTTCGGTTGCGTTAAGTGCACTATCAATTACTGGAAATGGCACGATCGCACCTACTCAACTTTGGGTCGGAGTTTTCCTAGCAATTGCAACTTTGGCAGCAGTAACAGTCGGCACCATAATTCTCAATGACTTAAGAGATTATTTGATTGCTACAAATGTCAATTACCGTCATATTTTATCAGCCTGTTTGTTAATAATTACATTGGGATATTCCGCGACTGCTATCTCCTGGAATGTTTCGCAAGCATCATCATCGCCGGTCTATTCAAAGAGTGTAAATATTTTGCCCGAATATTTAGGTGTTGAGGCAGATGCAAAAACTCTGGTGCTGCGTGAAATTACTAATCGAGAACTAACTTCACTCGCTTTCTATATCTCTCGTGGATCAGACATCACTCTTGGTGAACCTGATGTAGCGCCAATTCAAGATCCAGCAATAGCAAGAGCTGTGATTGAACTGGCCGACGGAAGTGGTTTGACCACAAGTAAAACTTTTGCAGATTTTGGAATCAAGTATTTGTTTGCAAAAAATCCGATCGATAAGGATGTTGTTCGAACCATCGATGCCCTTGGTGGCTTTGCTCGCACGTCAGCAACAACTGATGGCATAGTTTGGAAAGTCAGTGAGCCAACTGGTCGTTTAGTTTTTACAAATATCAAGGGCGAAGTAACTTTGCTTGCCAGTGGCGGCATTGGCGTAACGACAAGCGTTCCTGGTCCTGGGGTTATCACGCTGACCGAAAATTACGATCTGGGTTGGCAAATTCTGCAAAGCGGCTTAAAGCTAGAGCGCAGCGAGAATGAAGCGGGCTTGCCACAGTTCAAGGTGATCGAAGCTGGCGAGTTCACATTGATACATGATGGAACTTTGCGGCGCGGGGCGCTAAGCCTGCAATTTATTGCCTGGGTAGTTTTGATTATTTTGGCGCTACCTGCCGGGCGACGAAAGCGCGAGATCTCAGAGATGGAGCTCTCATGAAGTTTAAGAAGGGCGCGATCCTAGCTGCGGTTATCGCCGCAGTTTTATTGGCTACTAATTTATTCGATGCAAATACAAACGCACGACAATATTCAAAGTCATTCCCGGCCGTAGTTTGTCCACCAAATCCGGCAGGTGTAACAACTGTTACTTCTGTTTCATCAAAGAAGACGCCGTTCTATCGAGTCGGAAATAAGAGCACTAAATTAGTTAGCATCAATACGCTTCGATATTCGAGTGTCAGTGATCCGATTTTACTGCAAACAGAAGGTCTTACCCCGGTTAGTTTTCAGAGCCGCACAGGTGTATGGGCTGGCTCGGTTCTCTGTACCGCCCCTGCCTCATCACAATGGTTTGTAGGCGGAACTTCGAATGTAACCAGCAGAGGTGTAATTTATTTAGTAAACAGCGGCCTAAGTTCTTCAATAGTCGATATCCATACCTGGAGCGAAAATGGTGAACAAGCTGTAAAAACTGTTTCGCTAAAGGCGAATTCGAGCTCTTCAGTAAAATTAGATTCCTTAGCGCCAGGGGATTCAAACATTGTGGTTGAAGTGGTTGCTAGATCTGGCCGCGTTAACAGCTTTTTAGTTGATGAGCGGGCTAATGGTTTGCAGAAGTTGGGCGGCGATTCAGTTAATGCTATTTCGGCCCCCGCAAGAAAATTCGTAATCACGGGTATTCCGCAGCAATTAGTTAACAACAAAGTGCCAAATCACTACCTTCGTTTATTTGTGCCAGGGGTGGCAGATGCAAACTTCACACTTGAACTGCTTTCCAGCAACGGCCGTTTTATTCCAATCGGCTTTAATGAACGAAAATTGGTTAGCGGCAGAGTTGTCGAATTGAAGCTGACGCCCGAGGTAGCTAAAGGAGCCTTTGCTATCAAGTTAACCTCAGATCAGCCCTTAGTTGCAGCCATTCGTTCTCGATCCACTTCAAACGGAAAGAGTGACTTTGTCTGGATTACGCCTTCGCCTGCACTGGGCCCGTTGCAGATTGCGATAGGTGGCATTTTGCCAAAAATCATCTTTGCCGGGGACGCCATTGCCGTGAATCTAAGAGTTGATTTTTCCAACGGTAAAGTTAAGGAACAAAGCATTACCGGCTCTGATCTAGTTAGTTGGCAAGTGCCAAATAATGCGATTGCAATCACTATCTTGAATGCCGGCGTTGATAATTTTGCAGGCGCTTTGATAGCGGCCAAAAGCGGGTATGCCTTCTTCCCAATTGCTTCGGGTGCCGAACTTACTAAAGTAGCAATTCCATCCTCAAACATTCGGGTTCTAAATCCATAAAAATCCCAAGTTTTACGCGGCTGCCCACTAATCTGAGTCATATGAGTTCGCTAAAAGTAGGTCGCGCGTGTTCTCGCGCTAGTTGCCGTCGTATGGCAACTATGACTTTGACCTACATCTATGCCGAATCAACAGCTGTGGTTGGACCACTGGCAACTTATTCCGAACCACATGCATATGATCTCTGCGAGATTCATGCAGAACGTTTAACTGTTCCGAACGGCTGGGAAGTTATTCGCGCACAAATTGCTGATAGCCAAAGTGGCCCATCTAATGATGACCTAATGGCGATTGCAGATGCCGTCCGCGAAGTAGCTTCAACCCCGATTGCGGAAAATACTTCATCAGCTGCAACTCTTGCTGCAAGCACTGAACACATCGGTCGACGAGGTCATCTTCGAGCTGTTCCAAATAAGTAATTGAGCGAGTTAGTCATGAGTGAAAATATTCCAGATATTTTTAAAGCGTATGACATCCGCGGATTAGTCGATGGCGAACTTTCACCTGATTTTGCATTTGCAGTTGGATTAGCATTTGCCAGATTTCTTGAGATTGAGCGTGAACCAAGTACGGTAATAATCGGTGAAGATATGCGCCCTTCATCGCCAGAATTAGCAGAGGCTTTCTCAGCAGGTGTAACGAGTAATGGTACAAACGTAATTCGAATCGGTTTAGCATCAACTGACCTACTCTATTTCGCAGCTGGTTCAAAGAATTTGCCAGGTGCCATGTTTACTGCCAGCCACAACCCGGCTGCTTATAACGGCATAAAACTATGTCTCAGTGGCGCTCGACCAATTGGTAAAGAAACTGGCCTGCAAACGATTGAGAATTTCGTTCGCAATGGAATGCCGCTTGCAATGCGACCAGTTGGTATCGAAACCAACGAGGACTTACTTCAAGCATATGCCGATCATCTTCATAAATTAGTTTCGTTTAAAGGCAACCGGCCGCTGAAGATAGTTATTGATGCAGGTAATGGCATGGCTGGGTTTACAGCGCCAGCAATATTTGAGCGGCTAGGCGCTGAGATTATTCCGCTCTATTTTGAACTCGATGGAAATTTTCCTAATCACGAAGCTAATCCGATTGATCCAGCGAATTTACAAGACTTACAAAAAGCAGTTCTGGAAAGTAAAGCTGATATCGGGCTAGCTTTTGATGGCGATGCCGATCGTTGTTTCCTAGTAGATGAAAAAGGCGAAACGGTTGATCCTTCTTTACTCACTGCACTCATTGCTAGTCGCGAGCTAGCAAAACATCCTGGAGCGACCATTATTCATAGTTTGATTTCGTCACGAACAGTGGTCGAAGTGATTAACGAATTAGGTGGCATCCCAGTTAGGTCGCGAGTTGGGCACTCATACATAAAGGCGCTCATGGCAGAGACTGGCGCGATATTTGGTGGCGAGCATTCCGGACATTTCTACTTTAAAGATTTCTGGCGAGCAGACTCTGGCGCCTTAGCTGCGCTGCACGCGCTAGCTGCACTCGGTGAATCTGAACAGACTATTTCTCAACTGCTTGCCCCATTTAAAAGATATGTTGCTAGTGGCGAAGTAAATTCGCGAGTGGCAGATGCTGCAGTAGTTATCAAAGCAATTAAAGAAAAGTATTCTGCGCTATCAGAATTTAAGATTGACGAACTCGATGGCTTAACCGCCTCTACAGAGACCTGGTGGTTTAACGTGCGCGCCTCTAATACCGAACCGCTGTTGCGCCTTAATGTAGAAGCCGATACAGCGGCAAATATGGCAGCCCATCGTGACGAGCTATTAGCGCTAATTAACGCTTAACTGCTGCGTCTAAGTAGAACTGAACTAGGCATTGCCGATACTCTTGCCTTCTGGCGGGGTCCTGCCTAATTGACCATATTCTTTCTATCTATTTAGGAGTTTTACCGTGAATGCACCTGTAACAAAGACCGTACCTCGCAACGACATTGCCGATGCTTCGCTAGCTGAGCAAGGCCGCAAGCGAATCGAATGGGCAGAACGCAATATGCCCGTTCTAGCTCAAATCCGCGAACGATTTGAAAAGTCACAACCATTTGCTGGCATCCGTATTGCTGCCTGTATGCATGTGACTACTGAAACAGCCAACTTGATGCGCGTTCTAAAAGCCGGAGGTGCAGACATTGCCCTTTGTGCATCAAATCCACTTTCAACTCAAGATGACACAGCTGCTGCTCTAGTGCATGAATATGGCATTAGTGTTTTTGCTAAGAACGCCGTTGATCGCGATGGCTACTACGCACATTTAAATGCGGCTCTTGATATCGAACCACATCAAGTTTTCGATGATGGTTGCGATTTGGTTAATGTCTTGCACACAACTCGTCAAGAGTTAATTCCAAATGTTGCTGGCGGTTGCGAAGAAACCACAACTGGCGTTATTCGCTTAACCCAAATGGCTAAAGATGGCGCACTGAAGTTCCCAATGATCGCCGTTAATGACACTGATACCAAGCATATGTTTGATAATCGTTATGGCACTGGACAATCAACACTTGATGCAGTTTTCCGTGCAACTAACTACCTTCTAGCTGGCCGCATTGTGGTTGTAGCAGGATTTGGTTACTGCGGAAAAGGTGTAGCAGAGCGTGCTAAGGGTATGGGCGCAGATGTAATCGTTACCGAAATTGATCCAACCAAAGCACTTGATGCGATGATGCAAGGCTTCCGCGTTATGCCAATGACCGATGCTGCAAAAGTTGGCGATGTCTTCATTACGGTTACAGGTAACCGCGATGTTCTTCGCGATGAGCACTTCGCAGTCATGAAGGATGGCGCAATTATGGCCAACTCTGGTCACTTCGATATTGAAATCGATGTTGCTTGGTTGGAAAGCAACGCCAAGAGCAAGAATGCCAAGATGCGTCATCAAACCGATGAATATGTAATGGCTGACGGGCGTCGTTTGCTCTTAATTGCTGAAGGTCGTTTGGTAAACCTTGGCGCTGCCGAAGGTCACCCAGCATCTGTAATGGATATGTCATTCTCAGATCAAGCGCTAACTGCTGAATATCTTGTGAAAGAAGCTAAGAATCTCGCAGCTGGAATTCATGAAGTTCCCACCTATATAGACAAAGAAGTTGCCAGCCTTAAACTAAGCAGCATGGGTGGAAAGATCGATGTTCTTACACCAGCACAAGACCTGTACTTGAATTCTTGGGAACACGGAAGCTAAATGACTTTAGTCATGGTCGTCGATGACGACCAGGATCTTGCGGAGATGCTCGGCATCGTTTTAACCGGTGCCGGCATCGACGTGGATCTAGTAAGTCGTGGCGATGAAGTTCTAGATGTTTTCCGAAATAATCCACCAGATTTAGTTTTATTAGATGTGATGTTGCCAGGATTAGATGGCATCGAAGTATGTAAATTAATCAGAGCCGAATCAATGGTTCCGATTGTGATGCTTTCGGCCAAGGGCGACACCCACGATGTGGTTCGCGGCCTTGAAGCGGGCGCCGATGATTACATGGTTAAACCATTTAGACATCCATCTGAGTTAATTGCACGAATCCGTACTCGTTTGCGTCGTACAAATACTGATATCTCGGGCCTATTAACGATTGCTGATTTAGTGATCGATGTAGTTGCTCATCAAGTATCACGCGCCGGAAAACAAATTGCGCTGACTCGCTTGGAATTTGATCTGCTGGTTGCACTAGCTCGCGAACCAGGTCGAGTCTTCTCACGAGACGCGCTACTAAGTGAAGTTTGGGGCTATCGCCATTCAACAGATACCCGCCTGGTTAACGTTCACGTGCAGCGTCTACGCGCCAAAGTTGAACATGATCCAGAGCATCCGGAAATTGTCGTAACCGTGCGAGGTGTTGGTTACAAAGCCGGCGGTCAGTAAATGCGATCTGACGGCACCCATAAAGCGCATTCCTTAGCGCTACGAGTAGTTCTTTCCACCATTTTTCTTTCGCTGGTTGTAGTTTCAATTACTGGTTCAACGCTTTATTCCAGACTTTCAACGGGTATCAAGCAAGTAAATGTAGATACCGCGGTTATTGAGGCTCGCTCAACTATCTTTAGTGCCCAGTATCGCTTGGCCATTGCATCCGGCAGTCCAGCCGATTCAGTTCGAGATATTTTTAGTGCAGTAATTACATCTGCCACGACAGTAGGCTCGAATGAAAGTGGCCGCGAAGTTGTAATTCTGCAGGTACCAGGAACTGCAATTGGTAAATCCAACTATGAGATTAGTTCTAATTTAGTTTCAAACAGTTCGATTCCAGAATACCTGCGCGCTAAAGTGCAAAACTCAGAAAACATAGAATCGTCATATGTGCGAATAGAATATGCCGGCGCTAATTCAGTTGATGGCTTTGCGGTAGGACAGCGAATCAGTATTCCCAATGATGGTGACTACGAGATGTACGTTCTGTTTAGTTTGGCAGATCAAGCTGCAACCTTGGCGTTAATTAGTAATTCCCTTTATCTAACCGGGCTAGCACTGATTATTCTGATTGGACTAATTATTTGGATTGTGGTTCGACAAGTTGTGAAACCAGTTCGTGATGCAGTACGAATCTCACAACAATTCACCGAAGGTGATTTTAGCCAACGCATGCAGGTAAAGAGCAATGATGAAATTGCTAGCCTCGGAAATGCCTTTAACGCCATGGCTGAGTCGCTAGAGAAACAGATTGCGCGGCTTGAGAATTTGTCTCGAGTACAGCAGCGATTTGTTTCAGACGTTTCGCATGAGTTGCGTACTCCGTTAACGACCCTACGCATGGCATCTGAAGTAATTCACAATGCTCGCGAAGGCTTTGATCCGGTAATCGCTCGTAGCTCTGAGTTATTGATCGGACAGATTGATCGCTTTGAGCGGTTACTTGAAGATCTACTTGAGATTAGCCGTTTTGATGCTGAAGTAGCGGTTCTTGAAGCAGTTGAATTCGATATCTGTGGCTCGCTAGAGCGCTGTATTGCTGACCTTTCGCTAGTTGCTAAAGAAAACGGGATTGATATCAATCTAAATCGACCTCGTGATTCAGTGTTTATAAACGGAGATATTCGTCGAGTTGAGCGTGTAATCCGAAATCTGTTAAGTAATGCAATAGATCACGCTGAAGGCAAGCCAGTTGAAGTTCGCATAATGGCTTCGGCCGAGGATGTTGCTATTGGGGTTCGTGATCACGGTGTTGGCATCGAACCAAGGTTACTCAATCGTGTTTTTGATCGTTTCTGGCGAGCCGATCCATCTCGCGCTCGAACTCGTGGCGGAACCGGTTTAGGTTTATCAATCGCGCTTGAAGATGCTCGTTTGCACAATGGCGAACTCGAGGCATGGGGAGAGCTTGGCAAAGGCGCTCACTTTGTTCTTTATCTACCTAGACGTGCCGGCGATCAATTGCAATCACGATTGATTTCGCTAAAAGGTTAACCACATTTAATTTTTTCGCTCGAAAATCAAGCGTTAAAAATGCTTAACCTTCTCGCATGCGTTTATTCTCAGATTTTAAATATTTACTTTTCCCAACTAGATGCTTTGGCTGTCGTGAACTTGGTTACTCAATTTGCTCGCAATGTCGCAAGCTCTGGAATCCGCATCTATATAAAAGTAGAATTCTTGACTTAGCTGTATATTCAGCGATTCCTTATTCTCCAGTTGCGAAAAATATCTTGCTATCTGCGAAAGAGCAGAGTATAAAGTCTGCAGATCAGTTAGTTAAGATTGCCTTGAGCGCATCTTTACAAGAGCTATTTCAGAAACATGCCAGCTGCGCATTAGTTCCGATTCCATCAAGGCGCTCTTCTAACCGACGACGTGGACGTGACTTCATAAACGAATTGGCTATATCGGTAGCTAAAGACTTTGGAGTAGCAGTTTTGCCTCTGCTAGAACATCAGAGAATTATTCGTGATCAAAGTAAATTAAATATTGCCGGGCGGCGTGAGAACTTGGCAATGGCGCTCTCGGTAAAACCTTCGTTCCACAGGAATTATTCAGGCGAAAACGTGGTTATTTTGGATGATCTGATAACGACCGGAGCGACGATCAACGAGGCAAATCGCGCCTTAACTAGGGGCGGATTTAAGGTGCAGGCGGCTGCGACGGCTTGCGTGGCGCTGCGCAGGCTCGAATAACCCCTAAGATTGGGGAGTTATCTGGCAAGTCGGCATCTGCCAGCTAGATCGAAAGCGTCAGCAAAAGTAACTTTGAAAGGTCAGGGTGGCTAAATGGCTGCAATTCTCGATCGGATCATGCGCGCAGGCGAAGGGCGCATCCTAAAAGAGTTGAGCAAGACCGTAGTCAAAGTTAACTCGTTTGAGGCAGCCACAGTTGCCCTAACTGATGAAGAACTTCGTGCCAAGACCGCTGAATTTAAAGCTCGTTATGCCAGCGGTGAATCCCTGGATGATTTATTGCCCGAAGCTTTTGCCACTGTTCGCGAAGCGGCAAAGCGCACCCTAGGCCAGCGTCACTATGACGTGCAGTTGATGGGTGGAGCAGCAATGCACCTAGGAAATATTGCTGAAATGCGCACCGGTGAAGGAAAGACTCTGGTTGCAACTCTCCCTTCATATTTAAATGCAATTGCTGGCAAAGGCGTGCACGTTGTAACTGTTAACGATTATCTTGCCGAGCGCGATAGTGAGTGGATGGGCCGTATCCACCGTTTCTTAGGACTAACTGTCGGCGTAATTCTCAATAACATGACTCCAGCTGAACGTCGCGATGCATATAACTGCGACATTACTTATGGCACAAATAATGAATTTGGTTTTGATTACCTGCGCGACAACATGGCTTGGTCACTTGATGATTGCGTACAACGCGACTATTTCTTTGCTGTAGTTGATGAAGTTGACTCAATTTTAATTGATGAAGCTCGTACTCCGCTGATTATTTCGGGGCCAGCTGACAAGGCAACTAAGTGGTACGTTGAGTTCGCAAATCTTGTTTTAAAACTAGAGCGCGATGTTCACTACGAAATTGATGAAAAGAAGAAAACCGTCGGCATCCTTGAAGAGGGCGTAACACGGGTAGAACAGATGCTGCAGATTGAAAACCTTTACGAAGCAGTTAATACTCCGATGATTGGTTATTTAAATAATGCAGTGCGCGCGAAAGAGCTTTTCAAGCGCGACAAAGATTATGTAGTAATGAATGGCGAGCTACTAATTGTTGATGAGCACACTGGTCGTATGTTGGCTGGTCGTCGCTACAGCGAAGGCTTGCACCAAGCCCTTGAAGCTAAAGAACGCATTGAAATCAAGGATGAAAACCAGACTTTGGCAACAATTACATTGCAGAACTATTTCCGCCTCTATAAAACAATTTCCGGCATGACTGGTACTGCAATGACCGAAGCAGCTGAATTTCAGCAGATTTACAAGCTTGGCGTTGTGCCGATTCCAACCAACCGCGGCATGGTCCGTATCGATCAGGCAGATTTGGTTTACAAGTCCGAACTTGGCAAATTTAACGCGGTAGCAAAAGACATTGTGGAACGTCATCGCAAAGGTCAACCTGTCTTGGTTGGAACTGTCAGCGTTGAAAAATCCGAAGAACTTTCAGCAATCCTGCGAAAATCAGGCGTTGCTCACGAAGTTCTAAATGCTAAGCACCACGAACGCGAAGCCACGATCATTGCTCGCGCAGGTATTAAAGGCGCGGTAACAGTTGCTACTAACATGGCAGGTCGCGGTACCGACATCATGCTCGGCGGCAACCCAGAATTCATGGCTGATTTCGAACTACAACGTCGTGGAATTTCACCGGTAGACAATGCAGCTGAGTACGAAGCTGCTTGGCCAGCTGAAATTGCTCGCCAAAAAGCAGCTGTAGCAAAAGAGCACGAAGAAGTTATCGCACTCGGTGGCCTGTATGTACTTGGTACCGAGCGCCACGAATCTCGACGTATTGATAATCAGTTACGTGGTCGTTCTGGTCGTCAAGGCGATCCTGGCGAATCGCGTTTCTATCTTTCACTTCAAGATGACTTAATGCGCCGCTTTAATTCCGGCATCGTAGAGCGCGTTTTATCTGCGGCCGGAATTCCAGAGGATGAACCAATCGAATCAAAGATGGTCAGCAATGCAATTCGTTCGGCTCAGACTCAAGTTGAGGCGCAGAACTTTGAAATTCGTAAGAATGTTTTGAAGTACGACGATGTAATGAACCGTCAACGTGAAGTTATTTACGGCGAACGTCGCTTAGTTCTTGAAGGTAAAGATCTTAAGGAACAAGTTATCGAATTTATGCAAGATACATTGGCAGCATATGTTGACGCGGCAACAGCATCGGGCTTTGCTGAAGATTGGGATCTCGAGACTCTGTGGAACCACCTCAAAGTTATTTATCCAATCTCATTCGTGCCAGCTGATCTTGATGCCGAACTTGGTGGCCGAGTAGGGCTAGATGCCGAACTGCTAAAGCATCGCGTTCTAGAAGATTTAGCGAAGGCATATTCAGATCGTGAAAGTGCGCTGACCTCTGAAGTTACTCGCGAGCTTGAACGTAAAGTTTTGCTTTCAGTCCTTGATCGCAAATGGCGCGAGCATCTCTACGAGATGGATTACCTACAAGAAGGTATTGGCCTTCGTGCGATGGCTCAGCGCGACCCGTTGGTTGAATACCAGCGCGAAGGTTATGAATTATTCGCAGCCATGATGGATGCAATTAAAGAAGAGATTGCGGGCTTCCTTTTCAATGTCGAAGTAACTGTTGAATCATCTGAAGTTCAAGCAAAGGGCATTGAAGCTAAACCGGTATCGCCAATTGGATTGCAATACAGCGCAGCCGATGAAAACGGCAATGCCACGAAAAATGATGTTTCGCGAAATGCGCCCTGCCCTTGTGGTTCTGGAAAGAAGTACAAGCGTTGCCACGGCGGCGCTTAATACACCAGAGCTAAATCAGAAATAGTTCAGTACATAACCATTTCTGATCGATGCCTTCAAAGCGCATAACCAAGGAACGTAAACGATCGCCGTATCTGACTGTTAATACTGATTCTGCAATCCCATCTAACGGCTGATTCACGTGGAGTTTTCTAATTCGGCCGATCTCTTTAACCGAGCCAGTGTCTGCAACCAACTTGCTATAAATATTCCGATGGGTCCATCTAGCTAATTGCGCAGCCGGACGTTTGCCAGCCCAGATTTCAAGTGCGCTAACGCCATACTTCAAAGCCCATCCGCTTATTTCGGATAATTCAGTGGCCGATGTTGGCATGGGTGCAAAGTCCGGATCGTATTCATCTCCATATGAAGTCGGAATCAAATACAACTTAGCTTTCTGCGGCGCTTCGGCAGGCACAGGGGAGCGAAACAGGTCTAGTACTGGGTGGCCCGGGATCTCATCTTGGCTGCTTGAGATTGGTGAAAAGGTGATGGTCTTGAAAATGGGTTCAACGGATAAATCGATAGTTGTCATAGCTGAAGAATTTCTTCTGCTCAGAGACGGTAAATCATTCCTAAGGATTAGCAGCCCTCATCCGAAAGGATGACTGTGGATAAGTAAATTTGAAATGTCCGATCGCACCGTTAGATGCCTTTCATGTCAATCAAAAAATCCAAAATTCAAACACGAGTGCTAATAGCAGCATCTCTGCTAGTCGCATCCATCCTCTCTAGCATCCTAATCTC